>CALEZJ010000412.1 GCA_937927885.1 uncultured Paracoccaceae bacterium
GGGCGATGGTGTCCACGATCCTGTCGAAAATGACCCCTCGCGGTATCGGCATTTCAAAGACCGTGACCTGCGGCAACGAGCTGATCCTGAACGTGGCCGACTACATGGCTTATCTGGCCGCGGATCCGGACACCTCGGTGATCGTGCTATTCTTGGAAACCGTGCGCGACCCGGAGGGGCTGAAGGCCAGCCTTGCCCTGTGCCGTGCGGCGGGCAAGCCCGTTGTGGCGCTGAAGATCGGCCAGTCGGACAGCGGGCAAAAGGCCGCGCTGTCGCATACGGGCGCCATTGCAGGCAGCTATCGCAACACGGTCGCCTTTCTGGAGCGCGAGGGGGTGCTGGTCGCCGAGACGGTGGAAACCCTGGCCTCGGTGACCGAACTGGTGATGCGGCAGAACTGGCCGATGGCCGCCCCGCCCAAACCCTGCATCGTGTCGATTTCCGGCGGGTTCGCGGCGCTGGCGGCCGATGAAATGGCGCGCTGCGGGTTGGTGTTGCATGACCCCTCGCCTGCCGCAGCCGCCGAGTTGCGCGCCCTGCCAACGCAAAGCCACCCGGTCAACCCTTATGACATAGCAGCGCAGAACGCGCTGATCCCGACGATCAATGACATTTTCCGCCG
This sequence comes from uncultured Paracoccaceae bacterium, assembly GCA_937927885.1. Taxonomy (GTDB): domain Bacteria; phylum Pseudomonadota; class Alphaproteobacteria; order Rhodobacterales; family Rhodobacteraceae; genus Pararhodobacter. The sequence continues at coordinate 623 of CALEZJ010000412.1, forward strand.
GGACGGATTCAACCAACTCATTTTCGGACTGGCGCTGCTGAAAGATGACATCCGGCGCGGTGTGATCCAGATGGTGCTCGACGCAAAGGCTTCCGGATTCGAGCAGGTCTATGTCGCCTCGCCCGAGGTTGACCCCGAAGAAAAGGCAATGTTCCAGCGTCATGGGATCGCCGTGTCCGAGGATCCTCGGCCGTTGTTTCAGGCGATGGAATTGCTGGCGCGCTGGAGGGGCCCACGCGCGCAACCGACTCAGGCTGGGGCCGGTCCGGCCTCGCTGCCACGGGGTCACGGCCTGATGGACGAGGCAGCTTCGAAGGCAGTGATCGCCGGGTTGGGATTCCGTGTGCCGCAATCGCGGATTCTTTCGCCGGGGCAGGGGACCGATGCGCTGGCGGGATTGCAGCGCCCGCTGGTGGTCAAGGGTCTGTCGGACCGCATCGCGCACAAGTCCGAACATGGCCTGGTTGCGCTGAACCTGCGCAGCGACGCAGACCTAGAGGCGGCCCTAGCGCGCGTTCGCGTTAATCTGGCAAAGGCCGATCCGGGGGCTGACCGGCTATTGGTCGAGGAGATGATCGGCGGCGGGTTGGAGGCTATCGTGGGCATTCAGCGCGACCCGGTGTTCGGCCCC
>CALEZJ010000413.1 GCA_937927885.1 uncultured Paracoccaceae bacterium
GAGGCCTATGTCCTCACCGGTGGCGGCCCGGGCACGGCGACCATGTTCATGACGCAATACATCTACGAGGTCGGCTTTGCCTCGATCCTGCGCAATCCGGGGCTGGCGGCCGCGGCCTCGATCCTGATGGGCGCGGTGCTGGTGGTGCTGACGCTGGTGCAACTGGGCCTGTCGAAACGGGCGGAAAGGGCACGCGAGAGATGAGCCGCATCCTGACCTTCCTCACCCGCCGCCGGGGCCATGGCGGACGCTGGCACTGGACCGATGTCGTCACCTGGGTCTGGCTGGTCGGCGGCACCGTGCTGATGTTCGGCCCGGCGCTGTGGCTGATTTCCTCGTCGCTCAAGGGCCCCGCGCAACTGGCCGAGTTCCCCCCGACCCTCCTGCCCTATGTGCAGGAGGTGGTCACGGTCGAGGGCCACGCCCAGCCCCTGCCCCTGTTCACCGTCACGCTGGACGATGGCAGCACCCGCGTCATGGCCCAGGTGCGCCGCGTCGGCGCCAATGCGCAGATGATCGACCCGGCCAACCCCGCCGAACGCCTCAACGTCCCCATCGCCAACCGCACGCCCGTGCGCCATGTCGGCGTCGCCACCTCGAACTATACCGACCCGTTCCTGGCCTTCGACTTTCTGCGCTACCTGTGGAATTCGGTCTTTGTCACCACCGTCGCCACGCTGCTGACGCTGCTCACCAATTCCATGGCCGCCTTTGCCCTGTCGAAATACCGCTTTCGTGGCCGCGACGCGGTGCTTCTGGTGATCGTCGGCACGCTCATGGTGCCCCTCTCGGTGATCCTGGTGCCGCTTTATTCCGTGGTCAGCGCGACGGGGCTGATGAATTCGCTCTGGGGCGTGATCCTGCCGACCATCGCCACACCCACGGGTGTCTTCCTGCTGCGGCAATACATGCTGACCATCCCCGACGACCTGATCGAGGCCGCGCGGATGGACCATGCCAGCGAATGGCAGATCTACTGGCGCATCATCCTGCCGCTGACCGCGCCGGCCCTCGCCGTGCTCGCCATCTTCTCGGTCGTGTGGCGCTGGAACGATTTCCTCTGGCCGCTGATCGTGCTCTCGCGGCGCGAGCTTTACACGCTGCAGATCGGCCTCAACACCTATGCGGGCGAACTCAACGTGCAGTGGCACTATATCCTGTCGATGACCGTGGTGACGATGATCCCCGTCGTTCTGGTCTTCGTCTTCCTGCAACGCTTCATCACCACCGGCATCGCCGGTGCCGGTGTGAAATAGGGGGCGCCGATGGGCAGCATCTCACTCAAGGGTATCCGAAAGAGCTTTGGCGCGGTCGACGTGATCCACGGCGTCGATCTTCAGATCGAAAAGGGCGAACTCGTGGTCTTCGTCGGCCCCTCGGGCTGCGGCAAATCCACCCTGCTGCGCCTGATCGCGGGGCTGGACCGGCCGACCTCGGGCACGATCGAGATCGACGGGCGCGACGTGACGCAGGCGGGGGCGGCCGACCGGGGGCTGGCCATGGTCTTCCAGTCCTATGCGCTCTATCCGCACATGACGGTGCGCCAGAACCTGTCCTTCGGCCTTGAAAACACCCGCATGCCAAAGGCCGAGATCGCCGCACGCGTCGCCGAGGCGGGCAAGATGCTGGACATCACCGAGCTTCTGGAACGCAGGCCCACCCAGCTTTCCGGCGGTCAGCGCCAGCGGGTCGCCATCGGCCGCGCCATCGTGCGCAATCCGACGGCCTTCCTGCTGGATGAACCGCTGTCGAACCTCGATGCCGAACTCAGGGGCACCATGCGCGCCGAACTCGCCGCGCTGCACGACCGGCTGGCAACGACGATGATCTATGTCACCCATGACCAGATCGAGGCGATGACGCTGGCCGACCGCATCGTGGTGCTGCGCAAGGGCAAGGTGGAGCAGGTGGACACGCCGCTCAACCTCTTCAACCGGCCCGCTAACCTGTTCGTCGCGGGGTTCATCGGCGCGCCCAACATGAACTTCTTCCCCACCGAGGCCGAGGGCGGCACCGCCCCCCTGCCCGGCGGAATGCGCCTGCCCGTCGCCGCCACCGGCCCGGTGACACTGGGCATCCGGCCCCAGCACCTGACCCTGACCGACGCACCCGGGGGCATCCCGGCCGAAGTCACCCTCGTCGAGGCATTGGGCGCCGAAACCGTCCTGCACGCCCGCACCGAAGGCGGCGCCCCCCTCCTCGCCGTGCTGCCCGGACAGCCCGGCCTGACGCGCGGCCAGTCCCTGCGCCTCGCCTTCGACCCCGCCAACCTGCACGCCTTCGACGCCCGGGGGCAAAGGATCGCCTGACCCCGCCCCTTGCTGAATCACTTTGCAAAATGCCGGGGTGACCGGTATCCTGTGCGCCTCTGCCGTGCAAAGGGATCGCCATGAGCATTCTGCGAGCGGGTCTGGTGCTGGTTTTTCTGGGGTTGGTTGCCCCTACGGGCCTGATCTGGCCCACCGCGCCCGCCCATGCCGAAGGCGATGGCGGCGACGCGGGCGGGGACTCGGGCGAGGACTCGGGGGGCGAGTCGGATCAGGCTTCGGACGAGGATGAGAGCGAGGAGGCAGTGCGTGCGCGCTCGGCGGCCCAGGCTCAGGCGCTGGATTTCAGCACGCTGAACACCGGCCAGATCCCGAACCAGACCGTGACCGTCACGCTAGGCGCGTCACGCTTTGCCCAACCCTGAGGCGCCGGTGCCTGCGCGGCCTTGCCGGCGCAGCGGCGAGACGCGCCAGTGTCGACGCTTCCGGGTGCCCGGGCGGTCTGGACTTGGAACTGGCTCTGTTGCACAAATCGTTTGAAGGTCAGGGTTCCCCTATCCCCGGACAGACTTATCCCACGGCTTGCGTGACGGGAATGCCGAGCGCGGTGAAGCCGTCGAGCACGGCGACAGGGACCTGGAACGCCGCGACCTGACGGTCGAAGTCCCGAGCGGTCAGGCGCTGGCCTGGGGAGTGCTTGCGGGCAGGATCCGGCGGCAGCGGGCTCGCCACGGGCGGGGAAACGCGGTGCGTTTCCTGTTCCGCCCGGGCAAGGCGTGGGTTCTGGCGGTTTCGCAACATTTCCCCGCCGGAGGGCCGGGTAAAAACACCTGTCATCACCCTGAGGGGAAGCGCCCCCTACCCGGCCACCCCCAGCGCCCCTTCCAGAAACGCCAGCACCCGCGCGCGCATCGCCGGGGTCTCGACATGCCCGACCTCGGGGTCGATCATCACCTCCAGCGCCCCGGGGCAATCCGCATACCCCGCGCGCAGATCGGCCAGCGCCAGCGCCATCGCGCCGGGCGGGGTCAGGGGGTCCAGCGCCCCAAGGCAGACCAGTTG
>CALEZJ010000414.1 GCA_937927885.1 uncultured Paracoccaceae bacterium
CAATTGCGCGGGACGGTGATGGGCGCGCGCCGACAGGCCGACGCGTGCCAGCAGATCCTCGGCCCGCGCGCGCGCCTCGGCCACGCCCACGCCATTCGCGCGCTGGGGCAGCATGATGTTCTCGGCGGCGCTGAATTCGGGCAGCAGATGGTGGAACTGATAGACAAACCCCACCTGGGCGCGGCGCGCGGCGGTGCGGGCGTTGTCGCCAAGTCGTGTCATGTCAACACCGTCGATCTGCACACGGCCAGCATCCGCGCTGTCCAGAAGCCCGGCGATGTGCAGCAAGGTCGATTTCCCGGCACCCGAGGGCGCGACCAGCGCCACCACCTCGCCCGGCGCCAGCGTCAGCGAGGCGCCGCGCAGCACCTCGACCCCGCCGGGATAGCTCTTGACGATCCCCTCCAGCACCAGCGCGTCATTCATAACGCAGAGCCTCGACAGGGTTCATCCGCGCGGCGCGCCGGGCGGGAAAGATCGTCACGACAAAGGACAGCCCCAGCGACAGCGACACCGCTTTCAGCACATCGACCAGCCTGAGTTCGGCCGGGAGCGCATAGATGCCGCGCACCGACGGGTCCCAGACCCCGCCCCCGGCGACGTAGTTCACAAAGGCAAAGATCGGGTCGATGTAGAGCGCGAACAGGCATCCGGCCACCACGCCAATCGCCGTGCCGACCAGCCCCACAAGGGACCCGCACAGGAAGAACACCCGCAGGATCGACCCTTCCGAAAGACCCATCGTGCGCAGGATGCCGATGTCGCGGCCCTTGTTTTTCACCAGCATGATCAGGCCCGAAATGATGTTCATCGCCGCGATCAGCACCAGGATCGACAGGATGATGAACATCACGTTGTCCTCGATGTCGAGCGCGCGCAGGAACGACCCCGCCGAATCGCGCCAGGTCCAGATCATCGCCCGCTCGCCCGCCGCACGCATCAGGTCATAGACGCGATCCTCGACAGTTTCGGGCTGGTCCAGCATCACCTCGATTTCGTCCGCCACACCGTCGCGGTTGAAGAAGGACTGCGCCTCGGCAAAGGGCAGATAGACGCGGGTGCGGTCGATGTCGTGGCGCCCGGCGCTGAAGATATAGACCACCTCATAGGTGTTGATGCGCGGCGAGGTGCCGAAGGCCGTCTGCGCCCCCTCGGGCGAGATGATGCGGATACGCTCGCCAAGGGTGATGTTGAGTTCGCGCGCCACCCCCTCGCCGATGGCAATTCCCTGTTCGAATCGCCGTATGTCGCCGCGCGCACGGTCCGACACCGCGATGCGCGGGATCGCCAGCAGGTCCTCCAGCGCGATGCCATAGACTTCGACCCCGGCGCTGCGCCCGCGCATCGTGGCCATGACCTGCCCCTTGACCAGCGGGGCCGCCCGGCTGACCCCCGGGACCGCCGCCAGCCGCGCGGCCACCTCGGCGTAGTCGGCGATCACCCGCGTCGCCTGACCGGTCGGCGTGACGGCGGTGGAATAATAGACCGTGGCATGGGCATTGGCGCCCAGCACGGTGTCGACGAATTCGCTGCGAAACCCGGACCGCACCGCCAGCGTCGCGATCAGCGCAAAGACCGCCAGCGCAACCCCGATGAGTGAAATCAGCGTCATCACGCTGACCCCGCCCTCGGCCCGCCGCGCGCGCAGATAGCGCCAGGCGATCATCCATTCGAACCCGCTGAAAGGTGCCGTTCCGCCCGCCATGCCGCCCGCCTCGTGTTTGGCGCGACCCTGACGGTTCGGGCGGGAAAGGTCAAGAAAGCGCGGCGGGGGTGTGTCCCATCCCCGCCGCGACGCTTTTGCCGAATGATCGCAAGGACCCGCAGGTCCGGCCGCCAAGGCTACCCTGACCTTTGCCGGATTGCGTCCTAGCCATACAGGGCGTCGAAACCCTCGGGCTCGCCTTCCAGTCCGGGTTCTTCCTCGGGTGTCGATCCGGTGTTGAAGAAGTCGAGCAATTCCTCGCCCGCGTCCTGCGCGGTCGGCGTCGCGACCATCGCGTCATAAGCCTCGATCAGCGCCTGGGCATCGGCAAAACCGCCCTCGGGCGCGTCGATGCGATGGGTCTCGACCAGCGCGCCATTCTCGTCGGTTCCAAAGAAGACCACCGTTGAAATGCTGCCGATGTCGCCGCCGATCTGCTCGAAATACGAGACAAAATTGGCAAAGCTCGGCTCGGTCCCCTCGGGCAGGGCCGCGACGTTGTAGGGATTGCCTTCGGGTTCGCTTGCGAGGATGTAATGGCCGCCGAGCGGACCACCCTCCCCATTCGATCCTGAACCGAAGAACACCTTCTCGAACTGCAGCCCACAAGGATCGTCGGGATCGTCAGGATCGTCGGGTGTTTCAGGGTCTCCGGAAACCGCCTTGATCGACCCCCCCGGGGTCGAGGTCGAGGTGGCGCGGATGCCGAAGAAGTCGACGTCCTCCAGATTGTCGATCGGCAATTCGACCCTGAGCGTATCCCCGGCCTGAAGGAAGGTCTCCTTGCCCGTGCCCGCCTTGCCGAGTCCCGGCCTGCTGAGAGCGAGCGCGCCGTCCCATTGAACGTCCTCCCCCAGGTAGGAGGCCCCGCCCCCGTTCATGTTGAGCGGGCCGGGCAGGCTGGCGCTGGGCCCGCTGGCGTCCTCGTCCCCCCAGTAGACGGCGTTGACATCCGCCGACCCCTCGATCACCGTGATATCGGCATAGAACCTGCCGTCCTGTCCCTGCGAGACCGTCACGCTGTAGGACAATCCCTCGGTCTGATAGGTAAAAATCCTCTCGTCCGGCATGGCGCAGACCCTCCATTTGATCAGGGTAAAATCTACGGTAACTTCAATCGGGTGCGTATTCGGAAATACGACAACAATCTGTTTCCGGATATATGATGATCGCTGGCCAGACTGGTCGCAGGAACGACGCGGCGACAGGTAAAGAATCTTTGACTTTAGGTCGAAATTATCATACTCGGTGTCGCAAAAACATGACACGGAGTCACCCATGCCCGTCGGCGAACGCGAGGCCCTGACCGGCCTGATCACCATGCTGATCGTGGTCGTCCTCGCAACCTTTCGGCTGTTCGACCAGCACGCCTCCGGCGCCTTTGACGGCCCCGATGCCTTGCAGGTCTGGGCGCGCTCGATCCTGATCCTGATCGGCGTGTCCATCGCCATCGCCATTGCGGTCAGCGTGCTGGCCCACATCCTCGAAGCCGTTCTGACCGGCGAAAGGCCCGATGACCGGCGCGACGAACGCGACCATCTGATCGAACGCCGCGCCCTGAGCTGGGCCTGGTATCTCTTGTCCTTCGGCATCCTGGCGGTGATCGTCGATCTGGCCTTTGGTTCCAGCGCCTTTCGCGCGCTCAACCTGATGCTCGCGCTGTGCGCCGGGGCCGAACTGGTCAAGGACGGCGTCAAGCTGATCCTTTATCGGCGCGGGAGCTAAGGCATGGCGCGGATCGAGAACCGCATCCGTCGCCTGAGGTTCGACGCGGGCGAGATGACGCAAAAGGACCTGGCGGAACGCGTCGGCGTGACCCGCCAGACGCTTCTGGCCATCGAGAACGGCAAATACGCGCCGACGCTGGAACTGGCGTTCCGCATCGCCCGTACCTTTGGCGTCGGAATAGACGACGTTTTCACCTTCCACGACGAGTAAGCCGATGATCACCCTGATCCCGACGCGGCTTTGGGCACGACCGATCCCGCTGGCGCTCTTTCCGGGCATCTTCACCGCCATTCCAGGTCTCATGGCGCCGATCCGCTGCGTGCAGGTCCCCACCGGCACCCTGCCCGAGGACGCCCGGCGTCTTTTCGCGGTGTCCGGCACCCTGTTGGCGGGCTCGGGCATCGCTCTGCTGGTCGGTCTGGAACCCGCCTCGACTCCGGTCCTTACCGCCGCCCGCGCGCTGGCCGCGATTGCCCTTCCCGTCGCGCTGGCCATGGGCCTTGCCGCCCTCCGTGACCGCGATCTGGCCCGTCACCGTGGGTGGGTGATCCGCGCCTGTGTGATCGGCATGGGCTCGGGCACCATCGCGCCCTTGTCCTTTCCACTTCACCTCTTCACCGGCGCGCCACCGGGCGGTCTCGTGATTGTCCTGTGGTGGGCGCTGCCCCTCCTCTTCGCCGAAACCCTGATCCGCCGCATCGGAGCCTTCGCATGATCGCCGCCACCGCCCGCCGCTATGGCCCGCCCGAGGTGATGCGCCTCGAAACCCTGCCTGACCCCGTCCCCGGCCCTGGCGAACTTCTGATCCGCGTACAGGCCTTCGGTGTGACGCGCGGCGATGCGCGCATCCGCGGGCTCGACGCCCCGCGAGGCATGGGGCTGGCGCTGCGCCTGGCCTTCGGCCTGACCCGTCCGCGCCAGCCGGTTCTTGGGCGCGAATTCGCAGGGATTGTGGCCGCCCTCGGTCCCGGGGTCACCGGCTGGACCCCGGGTGAGGCCGTCATGGGCATCACGCCGGGCATGCGCATGGGCGCGGGGGCCGAATTCCTGACCCTGCCGACCACCGGACTTCTCGTCCGCCGTCCCGAAACCCTGACCGCCCCCGAAGCCGCCGGCTTCCTGTTCGGCGCCCTGACCGCAGCCGACTTCCTTATCGACCAGGCGCGGCTTCAACCCGGCGAGCGGCTGCTGGTGAACGGCGCGACGGGTGCCGTCGGCCTCGCCGCGCTTCGGATCGCCCGGCATCTGGGCGCGCGGATCACCGCCGCCGCCAGCCCGGCGAACCACGCGCTCGCCGTCGAACACGGCGCCGAGGGCACCCACGACTACCACCTTCCCCCGCCGAGCGGCCCCTTCGATGTGATCCTCGACGTCGCGGGCACCCTGCCCTGGCCCCGGGCACGCCCGCTCCTCGCCCCAAAGGGTCGACTCTGCCTCGTCACCGCCGATCTCGCGGGCCTGATCGGCGCCACCCTGCGCCCAACGCGCGGCACCCATCGCCTCTGCGCCGCCATGATCCGCGAAACGCCCGAGGCAGTGGCCCGC
>CALEZJ010000415.1 GCA_937927885.1 uncultured Paracoccaceae bacterium
TTTCAGATAGGCCTCGACCACCTGCGACCCGGGGGCGAGCGAGGTCTTCACCCAGGGCTTGCGGGTCAGCCCCAGTGCGCGCGCCTTGCGTGCCACGAGGCCCGCGCCGATCAGCACATAGGGGTTCGAGGTGTTGGTGCAGGAGGTGATCGAGGCGATCACCACCTTGCCCGAGGTCATCGCGTAGTCCTCGCCCTTGACCGGCACGGCCTTGTCGAGCGGGCGCTTGAATCCCTCGGCCATTTCCTTGGCAAACGCGGCCTTGGCGCTGGTCAGCGGCAGGTAATCCTGCGGGCGTTTCGGGCCGGAAATCGCGGGGACGATGGTGCCCATGTCCAGTTCCAGCGTGCTGGAATAGATCGGCGCGTAGTCGGCGCCGCGCCACATGCCGTTTTCCTTGGCATAGGCTTCGACCAGCGCGATGCGGGCCTCATCCCGGCCCGTCTGGCGCAGATAGCGCAGGGTCTCGCCGTCGATGGGGAAGAAACCGCAGGTGGCGCCGTATTCGGGGGCCATGTTGGCGATGGTGGCGCGCTGCGCCAGCGGCAGGTTATCGAGCCCCTCGCCGTAGAATTCGACGAACTTGTTCACCACGCCATGCTTGCGCAGCATCTGCACGACCTTCAGCACGAGGTCGGTGCCGGTGGTGCCTTCGACCATCTTGCCGGTCAGCTTGAAGCCCACAACTTCGGGGATCAGCATCGAAACGGGCTGGCCCAGCATCGCGGCCTCGGCCTCGATCCCGCCGACGCCCCAGCCCAGAACGGCCATGCCGTTGACCATGGTGGTGTGGCTGTCGGTGCCCACGAGCGTGTCAGGATAGGCCACCTCGGCCCCGGTCTGGTCCTTGTCGGTCCAGACGGTCTGGGCGAGGTATTCGAGGTTCACCTGATGGCAAATCCCGGTGCCCGGGGGCACGACGCGGAAGTTCTGGAAGGCGTTCTGACCCCATTTCAGGAAGACATAACGTTCCATGTTGCGCTGGTATTCCAGATCGACGTTCTTCTGGAAGGCGCGCGGATTGCCGAATTCGTCGATCATCACCGAATGGTCGATGACAAGATCGACGGGGACCAGCGGGTTGATTTTCTGGGCGTTGCCGCCCAGACCCTTGATCCCGTCGCGCATCGCGGCGAGGTCCACCACCGCCGGAACGCCGGTGAAGTCCTGCATCAGCACGCGGGCCGGGCGATAGGCGATTTCGCGCGGGTTCTTGCCGCCCAGGGCGCCCCATTCGGCAAAGGCCTTGATGTCGTCGACCGACACCGTGAAGCCGCCATCCTCGAAGCGGAGCATGTTTTCCAGCACCACCTTCAGCGAGGCGGGCAGGCGGCTGAAATCGCCCAGTCCCGCGGCCTGTGCGGCGGGGATCGAGTAATAGGCGATCTCCTGCCCGCCGATCTTCAGGCTGCGGCGGGTTCCGGCGGTATCTTTGCCGACGATGACGGTCATGGGGGAGGCTCCCTTCGGGTCAAGAGGGGTTTGGCTGCGCTGCTCTTGCCTCATCTGCGTCAACCGATCAAGGGGGCGACCGCATTTTGTATACCATTGTGCACAGAATTTTTCGCGAGCGTCGCCGGATGTGACCGCAGCCTGCACAGAACGCCCTGTGACGGAGGGCGCGGCATTCTCCTCACAATGGTGGCCGCCGAGTCACAAGTGGGTGTAACCGCCCGTCCGGCCGCTTGCCCCCGCTTGCGTGGCGGTCCATTTGCCGGTCAAGTGAGGCACCGACCAGGAGTGGATGAATGACGCTGATCGCCTTGATGCGCACGCGACGCGGGGCGCGTGCCGCCGCAGGGACGGCGCGTGGGGCCGCAAAGCCCCGCGGGCCCCTGGCGATGGTCCTTGCCGTTCTTCTGGCGCTGGGCGTCGCGGTCCCGGGTCTGGCGCAGGCGCCGACGGCGCGGCCTGTGGTTCTGGAGCTTTACACCTCGCAGGGCTGCGCCTCGTGCCCGCCTGCCGACGAGATGATGCTTGAACTTGCCGCGCGCGAGGATGTCATCGCCTTGGCGCTGCATGTGGATTACTGGGATTACATCGGCTGGCCCGACACCTTTGGTCGCCGCCTGTTTACAGAGCGCCAGCAGGGCTATGCCCGCAGGCACGGGCATTCCACGATCTACACGCCGCAGGTGGTGGTCAACGGCGTCGAACTGATCGAAGGTTTCCGCACCATGCAGGTGATGGAGTCGATCGCCGACCATGCGCTGCGCCCGGTCGAGGTTGCGCTGGTGCTGGAGCGGGGTGAGGGCGGGACGCTGCGCATCGAAGCCACCCCCGAAGGTCACCTGGCGCCGGGGCTTGCGATGGCCTCGCGGCGTGGTGCGGTCACCGGAATCACGGGAAGTGCGGTGATCGGCAGCCTGAGCATGTCGAACGGCGCCGACAGCGCCGCGCCAACCGGTGGCGCTGCGGCGGGCGTTGCGGATGACGACGCTTCTCTGTCAGCCGAGGCGACGACCGAGGCGGCGCCGCTGGTGCCCGCCCCAGCCGAACTGGTTCCGGTGCGCCCCACCGGTCCCTATGTCGTGCAGCTGGTGCGCTACCTCGATTCCGAGGTCGTCGAAATCCTCGGCGGCGAGAACGCCGGGCGCACCACGACCTATGCGAACATCGTCACCACCTGGATGCCTGTCGCCAACTGGGACATGCAGGAGGCGCTATCCCTGACCCTGCCGCTGACAGGAGAGGAGGCGGTGGTGGTGCTGATTCAGGAAGCCGGGCAGGGCGAGGTGATTGCGGCAGCCCGGCTGCGCTGAGCGGGGTGTCTTCGCGACTTTGTTTGAGGGCTCAAGGCTTCCAGCGCCGGTGAACCCAGTACCATTGCCCCGGCGTCGCGCGGATTCGTGCGCTGATGCTGTCGTTGAGGGCACGGGTCATGGTCTCGGGATCGCTGTGCGGGATCGGGGACTCGAACTCGACGTCAAAGGTCAGCCCGTCCGGGTTGCGTCGTGCGTAGACCGGCACCAGCAGGGCATCGTATTTCAACGCCAGTTTTGCCGCAGACAGTGCGGTCATGGCCGGGTGCCCGACGAAATCCAGCGCCGTGCCCCCCACCGTGTGCACATCCGTCAGCACCCCAAGCATGCCGCCCGAGCGCAGGAAACGCACCATATCCGCCAATCCGGCAGTGCCCGACGGGAAAAGCGGCTGGCCGATCTCGCCGATCATCTTCAGATAGCGCCGGTTTGACGCGGGGTTGCGCATCGGTTTGTAAAGCCCGCCGATCCGGTAGCCCTTCTGGCCCAGCCCGCCGCGGACCACGTCGTAATTGCCGAAATGCGCCGAGGCCAGCAGCACCGGCCGACCTTCGGCCCGCGCCTGCTCCAGCGCGGACAGGCCGGGTCCCCGCATCGGCATGGTGGCGGCAAACTGCGCGAATTCGGCGCCCGAGGCGAATTCACCCAACAGGCGGCCGAAATTGTCCCCGACCGCGCGGCAGATGGTTCGGACTTCGGCGCGCGACAGTCCGGGCAGGATCTGGTGCAGATTGGCGCGGATGCGCCGGTTGAGCACCAGCGGACCCAGAATATTGCGCCCGAACCAGCCCATTGCCGCCACCCGCCTGCGATAGGGCAGGATGCGGGCCAGCGCGAAGACCGCCTGGGCCGCGCGGTCGTGCAACCAGTGGCGCGTGGACAGCGGCGGTTCGGGGAGGATGTCGGACATGGCCTGGATTCAGAGGGTCTGGAGCGCCGTTCTAGTCCGCACGAGGGGCGGTGTCCAGCCGCGCGGCCCCGGATGGCCGTTCGGGTGCAGCCTGTCACAGGTCGCTGCAGGTGTGGCGCGCCATGCAGGCGTGCGCCAGGACCGTCAAACGGCAACGACCGCCTCGCGGCGTGCGGGGCGGTCGTGCGGATCATCACGGACCGGGGCGCGCGGTTGGCGGCGCGCCGTCGCGGTCTCAGACTGCGGCCGAAATGAACTTCACCGCGTCGCCGAACGACTGGATGTTCTCGGCGGCGTCATCGGGAATTTCGATGCCGAATTCTTCCTCGAAGGCCATGACGAGTTCGACGGTGTCGAGGCTGTCAGCGCCCAGATCGTCGATGAACGACGCGTTTTCAGTGATCTTGTCCTCTTCGACACCCAAGTGCTCGACCACAATCTTCTTCACGCGATTCGCGATGTCGCTCATGTCCAGTCCTCGTTTACCTTCGGCGGAACCCGCCAGATGTTATCTGCACTTTGCAGGCGGTGACGGCGGCACCCGGAAGGGCCAACCGGACCGGCAGGGGCAGCCCCGGCTCAATCAGCGCCGCCTATAGCACAGGCCAAGCGATAGGCAAACGCTTTCGGCGCCCCGATCGTCGGGGGCGCCCCGCGGTCACAGCATCGCCATGCCGCCATTCACATGGAGGGTGGCGCCGGTCACATAGGCGGCCTCGGGCGAGGCAAGGAACAGAACCGCGGCGGCGATTTCCTCGGGCGTGCCCATGCGGCCGGCCGGGATCTGGGCGTTGATCTTGCCCTTCTGTTCGTCGGTCAGCTTGTCGGTCATCGGCGTGGCGATGAAGCCGGGCGCCACGGCATTGGCGGTGATGTTGCGCGAGGCGACCTCGGCGGCGATGGATTTGGTCAGGCCGATCATTCCGGCCTTCGAGGCGGCGTAATTGACCTGCCCGGCATTGCCGGTTGCCCCGACGACGGACGAGATATTCACGATCCGCCCCCAGCGCGCCTTCATCATCGGGCGCATGACGGCCCGGCACAGCCGCATCGTGGCGGTCAGGTTGACGTCGATCACCCTGGCCCAGTCGTCGTCGGACATGCGCATGAAGACCTGATCCTTGGTGATGCCCGCGTTGTTCACCAGAATGTCGATGCCGCCCATCGCCTCGATCGCGGCCTTTGGCAGGGCTTCGACCGCGGCGGGATCGCCAAGGTCGCAGGGCAGCACATGCGCGCGGCTGCCA
>CALEZJ010000416.1 GCA_937927885.1 uncultured Paracoccaceae bacterium
TCTATCGGCTGGCCGTGGTCAGTCTGGACGTGCCACCGCTGACCAGGCGACGCGAGGACATTCCGCTGCTCTTTGCGCGACTGCTGACCGAAGCCGCCGCGCGCCACCGTGTCGAGCCCCGCGCGCCGTCTCCCTCGCTGGTCGAGACGATCATGGCGCGCGACTGGCCGGGAAACGTGCGTGAGTTGCGCAATGCCGCTGAACGGGTGGCGCTGGGTCTGGGGGTCGAGGCCCAGGTCGAGACCGGAACGCCGACGACAAGCCCCCTGCCCCGCCTCGCCGACCGGGTCGCCGCCTATGAGCGCGCCGAAATCGTGCGGGCGCTGGTGGCACATGGTGGAGCGTTGAAACCGGTCTATGAATCGCTGGGCCTGTCGCGCAAGACGCTTTACGAGAAGATGCAGAAGCTGGGGATCGACAAGACTGCCCTGCGCGAATGACCGCAGAGCCGGTGCCAGACGGGTTCGCTTCGGGCGGAAAGGCACCCATTCCGGGTGCCAATGGGTGGAAATCCACCCATCACGAGCCTGCGAGCCTCGGTTTTTTCGCGCCTCGGGCACGCAAGGCTTGATCCGAGTTCGATTTCGCCCGTTGATAGCCCCGAGATCCGCGCGTCCGGGGAGGCGTGCGGGCTCTACCCTTACACGCAACGTCCAAGGGAGGACCCCATGCGTCTGATGACTTCCGCTGCGCTGGCGATGGCCGCGCTGATCACTGTCACACCCGCTGTCGCTCAGGATCGCTCGGGGTGGCCGGCCTCGCTGACCATCGGCACCGCCAGCCAGGGCGGCACCTATTTCGTCTACGGCAACGGTCTTGCGGGCTATATCGGCGAGGCCCTCGGCATTGCCGCCTCGGGCGAGGTGACCGGTGGACCGGTGCAGAACGCAACGCTGGTGCAGATGGGCGACCACGCTATCGGCCTCGTGACAATGGGCCCGGCCTATGAGGCCTGGACCGGCCAGAGCGAGTTGGCCCCGGGGCTGGAGCACTCCAGCCTGCGAGCCCTGTTCCCGATGTATCAGACGCCGTTCCAGGTCGTGGTGATGGCGAATTCGGGGATCACGTCGGTCAGCGATCTCGGGGGCCGCCGCGTTTCGGTCGGGCCTGCGGGCGGCACGCCCGGCACCTACTGGCCGCGCTTCCTGAACACGCTGGGCGTCAATGCCACGGTGTCGAACGCGGGCGCCGCCGATGCCGCCGGGCAACTGAAAGACGGGCTGATCGACGCCTTCGCCTTTGCGGCCGGTGTGCCGATCTCGGCCTTCTCGCAACTGGCTGCCGAGGCGAACGTGGTGATGTTCGGCTTCAACGAAGCCGAACTGGCGACGATCCTCGCGGCGCATCCCGAGGTGTCGGCGCTGACGATTCCGGCCGGGACCTATGCGGGTCACGACTATGACCAGCAGTCGGTTTCGATGTGGAACTTTGCCATCGCCTCGGAGGACATGCCTGAAAGCCTCGCCTACGAGATCGTCCGGCTGGTGATGGAGAACAACGATCGCATGCTGCAGATCCACTCGTCGGCATCGGAAACCATTCTCGACAACGTGCTGAACAACGGCTTCATGCCCTTCCACCCCGGTGCCGTGCGCTATTACGAAGAGCATGGCATCACCATTCCCGAAAACCTGCGCGGCTGATCCGCCGCAGGGGCGAAGCCGGGCCGGGGTGCGACAATCGCGTACCCCGGCCCTTTTTATGAGGGAGGGACCGACATGAGTGCACAAACACAGATCGGGGCGAACGAAGGCGCGCCCCTGAATACCGCAGGCGTCGACGACGAGGTGATCGCCTCGAACCAGCGTGTCTTTGGCGGCACGCTGGGGCTGACAATCGTCACGCTCTGCGTGCTCTACACGGCGTTCCATGTTGGCGCGATGAACGGCATCCATGACCGGATCACCGACCTTCTGGGCCTGCGCTCGATCGACCTGACCGAACCCTGGCGCTATCGCCTGACGCATGTCGGCGGCGGGTTGATGCTGGGTTTCCTGCTGTTTGCCGGGCGTGGACTGGCCGCTCCGGGGACACCGACTGCGCTGGGCCTGGTCGAGCGCGTGCTGCTGGCCGCGGGCGGTGCGTTGTTGCTGGTCGCGGGCGGGCAGCTTTTGCTGATGATCCTGACTGGCGACCTGATCGTCATGGGGTCCCGGCCTGACAAGCATCTGATGACCTATGGTTGGC
>CALEZJ010000417.1 GCA_937927885.1 uncultured Paracoccaceae bacterium
CTTCTGGGTCAGCGCCTCGCGCATGGCGTGCCGGTCGGCGGCTGCCTCGATCTGGCGCTTGAAAGCCGCCGCGATCCCCCCTTCCAGCGGGATCGACCCCCACGAGGCCGAGGGCCAGGCATAGCGCAGGTTGATCCCCCCCTGACGTCCATGCGCCGCCCCCGCCACGCCAAAGGCGCGGCGCAGGACGATGGTGCACCATGGCACCCGGCTTTGCTCGATGGCCGCCAGCGCGCGCATCGCGAAGCGGATCGTGCCCTGCGCCTCGGCGTCGGGGCCGATCATGATGCCCGGCTGATCGAACAGCGACACCACGGGAATGTGGAACGTGTCGCACAGGTCCACGAAACTCTCGATCTTGACCGAGGATTTCACAGTCATTGCACCGCCGCCATGCGCCGGGTCATTGGCCAGCACACCCACCGGATGCCCCATGATCCGCGCCAGCCCCGTGACCGAGGACCGCCCGGAATAGCGCCCTATTTCGAAGAAACTGCTTTCGTCCACCACCGCGCGAATGATCTTGCGCGGGTCATAGACGCGCCGTCGCTCGCGCGGGATCGCCGAGAGCAGCCATGCGTCGCGCCGATCGGCGGGGTAATCGCAAGGGCGGACCGGCGGCAGATCGTGGGCCGATGCGGGCAGATAGGACAGGAACAACCGCGCTTGCGCCAGGGCGTCTGCCTCGTCCGTGGCCTCGTTATCGACCAGCCCCGACCCGCGCGCATGCATCGAGGCGCCCCCCAGCGCCTCCTTGTCCACGTCAACGCCCAGCCCCTCCTTCACGACAAAGGGACCGGCCGCGAACACCTGTGCCTGCTCCTTGACCATCACAGAAAAATGGCCGCCGCAAACCTTGATCGCGCCCAGCCCGGCGCAGGCACCAAGAGCGACGCCGACCATCGGTACCTCGCCCATCATCTGCGCGTGTGGCCACGAGGGGTAGCCAGGCAGCTTGGTCGCCTGATCCTTGTCCAGAAGCTTGACCGACCCGCCCGCCGTATCCACCAGCCGGATCAACGGCAGCCGGTATTCCAGCGCCAGACGCTCGGCATAGATCCATTTCTCGGAAATCGTCGCTTCGGATGACCCGCCGCGAATGCTGAAATCGTCGGCCGAGACAACAACCTTGCGGCCGTCGATCCGCCCCGTTCCGATCAGGGCGTTGGCCGGGGTCAGTTCTTGCAGGGTGCCGTCCTCGCCATAGCGGGCCTGCCCGGTCAGCGCACCGATCTCGTTAAAACTGCCGGGGTCCAGCAAGGCGTCGATGCGCTCGCGCACGCTTAGCCGCCCTTTGGCGTGCAGCTTGGCGATCGCCTCATCGCCCCCCATGGCCTGCGCAATGGCGCGGCGGCGGGCGATTTCCTCGACTTCAGGCTGCCAGGACATGCGCTCTCCCCTTCTGGAACAGGGTCAGGCTAGGCGCAGGGCATTATTGCTGTCAATAGGATTGTTGACAATCTTACAATGCCGATAGATCATCCCCTGCGACAGGCTGAAAGGACATCCAACATGGCAGAACTGAACGTCGAGGCCGATCTGGCTGGCACAGTCTGGAGACTCACCTCGGCCCCGGGGGATGCGATGGCTGAGGGCGATGCAATCCTGATCCTCGAATCCATGAAGATGGAAATTCCCGTGGAAAGTCCTTGCGCGGGCCGCCTTGTATCGCTGCATGTTGCTGAGGGCGAAGTGGTGCGCGAGGGGCAACTGCTGGCGACACTGGCCCGCGACTGAGAGGAACCGATGCCCAGCGACCAGTTCAACCCCACCGCCCTGCCCCGCGCTGAACGCGCCCGCATGCGCCCGCTGAGCCTGCCCGAACAGATCGCCAACCGCATCGGGCAGGATATTCTCGACGGCGCCTATCAGCCCGGAGAACCGCTGCGCGAACAGGACCTGTCCGACGCCTATCAGGTCAGCCGTGGACCGGTGCGCGAAGCCTTGCGCATTCTGGAGATGGACGGCGTTGTTCGCATCCTGCCCAACAAGGGCGCCCAGGTCACACGGTTGAGCGCACAGGAAGTGGCCGACATTTTCGAGATCCGCGCCGCCCTGATCGCCGTTTCGATCGAGCGGTTGTGCACCGAAATGCCCGAGGTACTGATTGCTCAGGCCACAGTGCTGGCCAATCAGATGCGTGAGGTCGCCGACATGCCAGGTTCGGGTCCCGAGTTTGCCCGGCTCAGCCACCAGATGTCCGTGATGCTGATGTCGGCCACGCCCAACCGGCGGCTGTCCGAGATGCTCTTGTCACTGGCCCGCCAGACCCTGCGCTACACGCGGTTGGGGCTGGTGACCGCTGACCGCCGCAAGCGTTCGGCGCACCTGTGGTCCGACCTGATCGCCACCATGGCACGGCGTGACGG
>CALEZJ010000418.1 GCA_937927885.1 uncultured Paracoccaceae bacterium
CCGGCCTGTCACGCCGGGGGTCGCGGGTTCGAGCCCCGTCAACCGCGCCACTTTCAAAATCCCCTGTGAAAACAGGGGCTTTTTGGTATTCCGGCGCCCGTTGCCTCCTTGCCCCGTCCTGTGGCCCACCCTGTGCCGACCTGCCCTTTTCCTTGCCCCGGCCAGCGGATAGGCTGCCCGCAGGCTTCGGGTCGGGCAGGGGGCGTTTGATGATCGCAGTCACAGCGTATGAAGGTCGGCGGGTGGGCGTGCTGGGGCTGGGGCGTTCGGGCCTCGCCACCTGCGCGGCGCTGAAATCCGGCGGGGCCGAGGTCTGCGCCTGGGACGACAGCGCCGAATCGCGCACCAAGGCCGAAGAGGCGGGGGTCACCCTGCTGGACCTGACCCGGCAAGGCGCGGTCGAGGGGTTGGCGGCGCTCATCACCTCGCCCGGAATTCCGCATCTTTATCCCGCACCGCATCCGGTGATTGCCCGGGCCCTGGCGGCAGGGGTGCCGGTCGACAACGACATCGGCCTGTTCTTCCAGACGCTGGGCG
Source organism: uncultured Paracoccaceae bacterium (assembly GCA_937927885.1). Classification (GTDB taxonomy): domain Bacteria; phylum Pseudomonadota; class Alphaproteobacteria; order Rhodobacterales; family Rhodobacteraceae; genus Pararhodobacter. The sequence continues at coordinate 538 of CALEZJ010000418.1, forward strand.
AGATGGACATGGCGCCATCGGTGGTCTGCGTCACCGGCTCGAACGGGAAATCCACCACGACGGCGCTGATCACCCATCTTCTGCGCGAGGCCGGGCGCAGGGCGGTGATGGCGGGCAACATCGGCACCGGTGTGCTCTCGGTCGACCTGCCGGACGAGGACGGCGTGGTGGTGCTGGAATTGTCCAGCTACCAGACCGACCTTGCGCGCCACCTTGCGCCGGATGTGGCGATCTTCACCAACCTCAGCCCCGACCATCTGGACCGCCACGCCGGGATGGGCGGCTATTTCGCCGCCAAGGCGCGGCTTTTCACGGTGGGCGCCCCGGCGCGGGCGGTGATCGGCGTCGATGAAGGCGAGGGGCGCTATCTGGCGATGCAGATGTCCGAGGGGCCCGAGGATGCGCGGGTGATCCGGGTCTCCTCGGGGCAGAAATTGCAGGGGCCGGGCTGGTCGGTGTTCGCGCGCAAGGGGTTTCTGGCGGAATGGCGCCACGGCAAGCAGGTCGCCTCGATCGACCTGCGCCCCATGCAGGGCCTGCCCGGCGCGCACAACCACCAGAACGCCTGCGCCGCCTATGCGGCGGTGCGCGCGCTGCGGCTGGCGCCGCGCCAGATCGAAACCGGCCTTGCCAGCTTCCAGGGCCTGCCGCATCGCAGCCAGCGCGTGGGCGAGCGGGACGGGGTGGTCTTTGTCAACGATTCCAAGGCGACCAATGTCGACAGCGCGGCCAAGGCGCTCCAGGCCTTTCCGCGCATCCGCTGGATCGCCGGGGGCCTGGGCAAGGACGGCGGGATCGGCGGGCTGGTGGCGCATCTGGGCTCGGTCGCCAAAGCCTATCTGATCGGCCATTCCGCGCGCGACTTTGCCCTGCAACTGGGCGCGACACCCTACGAGATCTGCGAAACCATGCCGGTTGCCGTCGCCCGCGCCGCCGCCGAGGCCGAGCCGGGCGAGGTGGTCCTGCTGGCCCCGGCAGCGGCCAGTTTCGACCAGTATCCGAATTTCGAGAAGCGGGGCGAGCATTTTGCTGCACTTGTGCAGGAGATGCTCGCGCGGTAAGCCGGGCAGAGGGGGCGCTGCCCCCGTCGCCAAGAGGCGACTCCCCCCGGGATATCTGAAGCACAAAGATGAGGCGCGCGATGGCGTCGGGTGATGCGGGCGGTGACAGCCTGAAAGGGTTTCTGCTGGCGCTGGCGGCCTATCTGATCTGGGGCGGCCTGCCTTTGTATCTGTCGATGCTGCGGCACGTCCCGGTGACCGAGGTGCTGGCCCAGCGGGTGGTCTGGGCGGTGCCGGTGGCGCTTCTGGTGCTGCTGGCGCTGGGGCGCACGGGCGACCTTTTGCGCGCGCTGGTCACGCCGCGCCTTCTGGCGATGGCGGGGCTGACGGCGGCGCTGGTGACGCTGAACTGGGGGATCTACCTCTATGCGATCCTCAGTGGCCGCGCGCTCGAGGCGGCGCTGGGCTACTTCATCAATCCGCTGTTCTCGATCCTGCTGGGCGCCGTCGTCCTGCGCGAGCGCTTGAGCCGGGCGCAATGGGCGGCGGTGGCGCTGGCCGCCTCGGCGGTGGCGCTGTTGACCATCGAGGCGGGCGGCTTGCCGGTGCTGGCGCTGTCGCTGACGGTGACCTGGGGTCTCTATGCGCTGGCAAAGCGCGCGCTGCCCATCGGACCCAACCAGGGCTTCACGCTCGAGGTGCTGATCCTCGCGCCCTTCGCGCTGGCCTGGCTGCTGTGGGAAGGGGCGCGGGGCGGTCTGACCTTTGGCGCGACCGGCTGGCAGGATGTGGCCCTGCTGATGGGCACCGGCATTCTGACCGCCGTGCCGCTGATGCTCTATGCGAATGGCGCCAAGATGCTGCGGCTGACCACCATCGCGCTGATGCAATACATCGCCCCGACCTTTGTCTTTCTGACCGCGGTTTTCGTGTTCGGCGAGCCCTTCTCGGGGGCGCGGCTGGTGGCCTTTCCGATGATCTGGGCGGCGCTGATCCTGTATTCCGCCGATCTGTGGCGTCAGCGGCGATGAGAATGCTGGCAAGAACGCTGGCTCTGGGCGGACAATTAGGCTAGTCTTTGCCCCAGACCCGGCAAACGGGCAGAACAGGCAAGGCAGGCAGATACCCATGACAGAAATGGTTCATGGCAGCATCCCCACCCATGTGGGCGAGCCGGTGCTGTCGCGCTGGTGGCGCACGGTCGATCGCTGGACAATCTCGTGTGTGCTGCTCCTGATGGGGGTGGGCCTGTTGCTGGCACTGGCCTCGTCGCCGCCGCTGGCGATGCGGCACGGGCTGTCGCCGTTTCACTACTTTCAACGCCACGCGGTCTTTGTCGCGCTGTCGGTCAGCGTCATGCTGCTGGTCTCGATGCGCTCGCCCGAGACGATCCGGCGCTGGGCGGTGCTGGGCTTTGCGATCGGTTTCGCCACCCTGCTGGCCCTGCCGGTGATCGGCAGCGATTTCGGCAAGGGGGCGGTGCGCTGGCTCAATCTGGGCTTTACCACCCTCCAGCCTTCGGAATTCGTCAAGCCCTGCCTGACGGTCACCTCGGCCTGGCTCCTGGCGGCGGGGGCGGATCTGAACGGGCCTCCGGGTCGGCGGCTGTCGCTGCTCCTGACCGGGGCGACGGTGGGGCTTCTGGTGATCCAGCCCGATTTCGGCCAGGCGGCGCTGGTGCTGTTTGGCTGGGGCGCGATGTATTTCGTGTCCGGGGCCTCGATGATGATCATCCTGGCGCTGGCCTGCGTGGTCGCGGTGGGCGGATTCGCCGCCTACACCAGTTCCGAGCATTTCGCCCGGCGCATCGATGCCTTCCTCTCCTCCGAGGTCGACGGGCGCTCGCAGATCGGCTATGCCACCTCGGCCATCCAGGAGGGCGGGCTTTTCGGCATGGGGGTGGGCGAGGGGCAGGTGAAATGGCAACTCCCGGATGCCCACACGGATTTCGTCATCGCTGTCGCCGCCGAGGAATACGGCTTTGTGCTGGTGGCCTTCATCATCGCGCTTTATGCGACGATCTGCCTGCGTGCGCTGACCCGGCTGACGCGCGAGCGTGACCCCTTCATCCGCCTCGCCGGCACCGGGCTGGTCGCCATGCTGTCGGCGCAGGCGATGATCAACATGGGCGTGGCCGTGCGGCTTTTGCCCGCAAAGGGGATGACGCTGCCCTTCATCAGCCAGGGCGGGTCCTCGCTTCTGGCGATGGGGCTGATGACGGGAATGTTGCTGGCCTTGACGCGTTCGCGGCCTCAGGGTGAAATCGGCGATCTGTTGCAGACACGGGGGCGGTGATGGCGTCGGGCAAGGCACCACTGGCGGTGATCGCGGCGGGCGGCACGGGGGGGCACATGTTCCCCGCCCAGGCGCTGGCCGAGGCGCTGCTGGCGCGCGGCTGGCGGGTGGTGCTGTCGACCGATGCGCGGGGCGCGCGCTATGCGGGCGGGTTCCCTCAGGCCGTGGTGCGCCGCGTCGTGCCCTCGGCCACCTTCGCGCGCGGCGGATTGGCCGAGCGTCTGCTGGTTCCCCTGCGGCTGGCGGGCGGGATGCTCACGGCGCTGGTCTCCATGCTGGTCGACCGGCCCGCGGTGGTGGCGGGCTTTGGCGGCTATCCGTCGATCCCCGCGCTGTCGGCGGCCTGGGTCCTGCGCATTCCCCGGTTGATCCACGAACAGAACGGCGTGCTGGGCCGGGTGAACGAGGTTTTCGCGCGCCGCGTCTCGGCGGTGGCCTGCGGCACCTGGCCGACCGCGCTGCCGTCTGGCCTTGCCGGGCAGCACACTGGCAATCCGGTGCGTGCGGCGGTGCGCGATCGGGCGGCCTCGCCCTATATCGCGCCCGGGGATTATCCGATGTCGGTGGTGGTGATCGGGGGCAGCCAGGGGGCGCGGGTGCTGTCGGACGTGGTGCCGGCGGCCCTGGCGCTGCTGCCGGAGTCACTGCGGCGGCATCTGCGCGTGGCCCATCAGGCGCGGCCCGAGGATCTGGACCGCGTCACGCAAGCCTATGATCTGGCGGGCATTCCCTCCGAGGTCGCCCCGTTCTTCGACGACATTCCCCGCCGCTTCTCCGAGGCGCAACTGGTCATCGCCCGCGCCGGGGCCTCGACGGTGGCGGATCTGACCGTGATCGGCCGCCCCGCGATCCTGGTCCCCTATGCGGCCGCCCTGCGCGACGAGCAGACGGCGAACGCCCGCGGTCTGGTCGAGGGCGGGGCGGCGGTGCTGATCCCCGAGCGCGCCTTCACCCCCGGGGCGCTGGCCGAGCAGGTGGAAACCATCCTGTCCCAGCCCCGGGCCGCCACCAGCATGGCGGCGGCAGCGGGTGCGCTGGGCATTCCCGATGCCGCCGGGCGCCTGGCCGACCTGGCCGAACACCTGGCCGGAACCCGTTCATCCTGAAGGCTTTTCATGACGCAGACGCTGCTTCCGCGGGGCCTTGGTCCCATCCATTTCATCGGCATCGGCGGCATCGGCATGTCCGGTATCGCCGAGATGCTGCTGGCTCAGGGGTTTTCGGTGCAGGGCACCGACGCCAAGGGCAGCGCGATCACTGACCGGCTGGCGGCGCTGGGGGCACGGGTGCATGTCGGGCATGATCCGGCGCATCTGGCGGGGGCTGCGGTGGTCGTGGCCTCGACGGCGATCAAGCCTTCGAACCCCGAACTGGCCGAGGCGCGCCGTCTTGGCCTGCCCGTGGTGCGCCGGGCCGAGATGCTGGCCGAACTCATGCGCCTGCGCCGGACCATTTCGGTGGCCGGAACGCACGGCAAGACCACGACGACGACGCTGGTGGCGGCGATGCTGGACGCGGGCAGGTTCGATGCCGGCGTCATCAACGGCGGGGTGATCCACGCGTATGGCTCGAACGCGCGGGCGGGCGCGGGCGAGTGGATGGTGGTCGAGGCGGATGAAAGCGACGGTTCGTTCAACCTGCTGCCGACCCATGTCGCCATCGTGACCAACATCGACCCCGAGCACATGGAACACTGGGGCACGCTGGACGCGCTGCGCGACGGGTTCCACCGGTTCGTGCAGGGGATCCCGTTCTATGGGCTGGCGGTGCTGTGCACCGACCATCCCGAGGTGGCGGCGCTGGCGCTCCGGGTGCGGGACCGGCCGGTCGTGACCTTCGGTTTCAACCCGGGGGCCAATTTGCGGGCCGAGAATCTCAGGTTCGAAAAGGGTAAGGGACATTTCGATGTATCGGTGAACTGGCGTGGAGAAAGTCGGAAAATTGAAAGTCTGACATTGCCCATGCCCGGCGACCACAACATTTCCAACGCGCTCGCCGCCATCGCGGTGGGTCTGCATCTGGGAATGTCAGACACTGATATCCGTCAAGCCCTTGCAGGCTTTTCCGGGGTCGGTCGGCGCTTTACCCGCATCGGCGAGGTGAACGGGGTCACGATCATCGACGATTACGGCCACCACCCGGTGGAAATCGCCGCGGTGATCAAGGCCGCACGGCAGGCTTTGGGCGGGCAGGGGCGGCTGATTGCCGTGCACCAGCCGCATCGCTTCACCCGGCTGTCCGCGCTGTTCGACCAGTTCGCCACCTGTTTCAACGGTGCCGATGTCGCCGCCATCGCCGAGGTCTATCCCGCGGGCGAGGACCCGATCCCCGGCGCCGACCGCGAGCATCTGCTGGCCGCCATCCGCGCGCAGGGGCATCCCTCGGCCCATGCGCTGGCCTCGCTGGACGATCTGACCGCGCTGGTGCGGGCCGAGGCGCGGCCGGGTGACATGGTTGTCTGTCTGGGCGCGGGCACGATCAGCGCCTGGGCTGCGGCCCTGCCGGAGCGGCTGGCATGATCCTCATGGTCGTTCTCGCCATCCTGATCGTCATTGCGCTGGTGCTCTATGCGATCTTCCGGTTCTGGGCGGCGCGGGCGCCGGTCGAATGGCCGGGCGCCGTCGCCGGCTTGCTGGGGATCGGGGGTGTCATCGGGTCGCTGATCCTGGGCTCGCCGCGTCCGCGTCCGCGTCCGACCACCCTCGCGGGCCATTTCGGCGAGGCGACGGGCGGGCAGATCGCCGATGCCCTGACGCGGGCGCTGATGATGGCGGGGCTGGTGGCGACCGCCATTCTGGTCACCGGCATGGTCCTGGGCATCGCCGCGGGCGCGCGCCTGCGCGAAAAGCGGGGGCAGGAATGAGCCAGCCGCAGGATATTCCGGTGCGCGGCAGCCTGACCGCGCAGCGCCCGCTCGATGGTCTGACATGGCTCAGGGTCGGCGGCCCGGCCGACTGGCTGTTCCAGCCCGCCGACGAGGCCGACCTTGCCGCCTTTCTCGCGGCGCTGGACCCGGATGTGCCGGTGTTCGCGATGGGTGTGGGGTCGAACCTGATCGTGCGCGACGGCGGCATCAGGGGCGTGGTGATCCGGCTGGGGCGCGGGTTCAACAGCATTGACATCAATGGGGAAATCGTCACCGCCGGGGCCGCCGCGCTGGATGCGCATGTCGCGCGCAAGGCGGCCGAGGCCGGGCGGGACCTGACCTTTCTGCGCACCATCCCCGGCAGCATCGGCGGGGCGGTGCGGATGAACGCGGGCTGCTACGGGCACTATGTGGCGGACCGGCTGCACAGTGTTCGCCTGATCCATCGGGACGGGCACGCCGAAACCCGGTCTGCGGCCGCGCTCGACCTTCGCTATCGGCAATCCAGCCTTCCCCCGGGTGCCGTGATTGTCAGCGCCACCTTTCGCGCGCCCCCCGGCGACCCTGCCGCGCTGAACGCAATGATGGACGCGCAGATCGCCCGGCGCGACGCCAGCCAGCCCACCAGGGACCGCAGCGCCGGCTCGACCTTTCGCAACCCCGCCGGATTTTCCAGCACCGGGCGGGCCGATGATGTCCATGACCTGAAGGCCTGGGCGCTGATCGACGCCGCCGGGATGCGCGGCGCCACGCGGGGCGGGGCGCAGATGTCGCCGATGCATGCGAATTTCCTGATCAACACCGGGGGCGCGACGGCCGCCGATCTGGAGTCCCTGGGCGAGGAGGTGCGCAGAAAAGTCTTGGAAAACAGCGGTATTTCGCTAGAATGGGAAATCATGCGCGTGGGGGATCCCGCGCCGTGACTGCGGGGGGCGACCCCGGCACAACATCTCGGGGGCAATGAACCCCCGCACACAAAACAAAGGGGCAAAGCCCCGCACGAGGCAGAGTTGGTGGGCATGTCGAGCAGGGCAGCCCCCACAGTGGCGGTTCTGATGGGTGGCATCTCGGCCGAGCGCGAGGTGTCGCTGAATACCGGGCGCAATTGCGCCGCCGCACTGAGGGAGGCCGGATTTACGGTTGTCGAGGTCGATGCCGGCCGCGATCTGGCCGAACGGCTGGTCGCGCTGAAGCCCGACGTGGCCTTCAACGCGCTGCATGGCCCCTACGGCGAGGATGGCTGCGTGCAGGGCCTGCTGGAATGGCTGGGCATCCCCTATACCCATTCGGGCGTGCTGGCTTCGGCCCTGGCGATGGACAAGGAGCGCACCAAGCAGGTCTACCGCGCCCACGGCCTGCCCGTGGTCGACAGCCTGCTGGCGCCAAAGGCCGAGGTGCGCGCGCGCCATGTGATGCCGGCACCCTATGTGGTCAAACCCTATAACGAAGGGTCCTCGGTCGGGGTCTGGATCGTGGGCGAGGACAACAACGGCCCGCCGCAACTGGATGACGCGATGCCCGATGTGGTCATGGTCGAATCCTATGTGCCGGGCCGGGAACTGACGGTTTCGGTGCTGGGCGACCGGGCGCTGACGGTGACCGACATCGTCACCTCGGGCTGGTACGATTACGACGCGAAGTACAAGCCCGGCGGCTCGTCGCATGTGGTGCCGGCGGTCTTGCCGGCTGAAATTTTCGATGCCTGCATGGATTTTGCCCTGCGCGCCCATCAGGCGCTGGGGTGCCGGGGGCTCAGCCGGACCGATTTCCGCTGGGACGAATCGCGCGGGCTGGATGGCCTGTTCCTCTTGGAAACCAACACCCAGCCCGGCATGACCGCGACCTCGCTCAGCCCCGAACAGGCGGCGCATTGCGGCCTGTCGTTCCCCGAACTCTGCCGGTGGCTGGTCGAGGACGCCTCATGTCGGCGCTGACCCGCGATCCCCTGGCCGAGCCGCCGCTGCGCCGCCCCGTCTCGAAGGCGGCGGCGCGCTGGGAATGGCCCGATCCGGCCAGCGCGACCGCGCCCCCCATTGCCCCGCGCGAGGCCCCGAGGCGGCCGGTGGCGCCCCTGTGGCCCGAGGAACCGGCCGTCGCCTTCTGGCCGGCCGCCGATCTGGCGCCGCCGCCTCCCGCCCCGGCTCCTGTCCCCGCCAGCACGCCGGGGCCCGAGGTCGATCTCTTTGCCCCCGTGCCCCCGACGGCCGAATCCCTGGCCCGTTCACCGTTGGCCCGGTCTCACCTGGCCCATGCGTCGATGGTGGCCCCGCCAGATCCCCCCCGCCAGTTCGAACCGTCGCCCAGCCGCTTCAACTACCGGCTGAACCGCCTCTGGCTGACGCCGCTGGTGCGCCATCTGGTGCGGGTGGGCCTGCCGCTTGCGCTGGTTCTGGGTCTGGCCGGCGGCTGGCTGACCAGCGAGGACAACCGTGCCCGCCTTGGTCAGACCGTCGGCGCGATGGTCAGCACCGTGCAGAACCAGCCGGTGTTTCAGGTCCATTCCCTGCAGGTGCTCGCCGCGACGCCCGAGATCGCCGAGGCCGTCGCCGCCACGCTGGACCTGCGGTTTCCGGTATCCTACTTCGATCTGGACCTGACGGCGCTGCGCACGCGGGTCCAGGCCTTTGACGCGGTCGAACAGGCGTGGTTGCAGGTCCGCCCGGGCGGGCTGCTGGAAGTGCGGATTCAGGAACGGACCCCGGCCATGGTCTGGCGCCATGCCGGGGGGCTTGAACTGATCGACGCCACCGGCCACCGCGTCGCACTCCTGGCCAGCCGGTCCGCGCGTGCCGACCTGCCCCTGATACTGGGCGAGGGCGCCGACCGCGCGGTGGACGAGGCCCGGCAGCTGCTGGCCGTGGCCGTGCCGCTGCACCCGCGGCTGCGCGGCCTTGTCCGCGTCGGCGAACGGCGCTGGGATCTGGTGCTGGACCGCGACCAGCGCATCCTCCTGCCCGAACAGGGCGCGCTTGGCGCGCTTGAACGCGTGCTGGCCCTCGACGCCGCCCAGCAAGTGCTGTCGCGCGATCTGCGCATCGTCGACATGCGCAACCCCACCCGCCCCACCATCCGGCTGACCGAAGGCGCCATGGCCGAGGTCACCCGCAACCGTCCCACCCTGACCGGAGCCCGTAGACGATGACCGATCTCTACCAGTCTCAGCGCGCGATGAGAAACCTGCGCCAACAGGCGATGCAGCGAGGCGTGATCGCGGTGATGGATGTGGGCACGTTCAAGGTGGCCTGCCTGATCCTGAAATTCGGCGTCTCGGACGGCGCGCGCGCCGGGTCCGGCGTGGGGGCGATGGCGGGGCAGGCGGCGTTTCGGGTGATCGGCGCGGGCACCACGGCGTCGCGCGGGGTGCGCCTTGGCGAAATCGCCGCGATGCGCGAGACCGAGCGCGCGGTGCGCACCGCGTTGCAGAACGCGCAGAAGATGGCGCAGACCCGCGTCGATCACGCCATCCTCAGCTTTTCGGGCGGGGATGTGCGCAGCTATGGTCTCGAAGGTCTGGTCGAACTCGACGACGACCGCGTCAGCGAAAACGACATCGCCCGGGTTCTGGACAGTTGCGACATGCCCGATCTGGGTCCCGACCGCGAGGTCCTGCACGCGCAGCCGGTGAATTTCGTGCTGGACCACCGGTCGGGCCTCGCGGACCCGCGCGGTCAGGCGGGGCGGCGTCTGGGCTGCGACATGCATCTGGTCAGCGTCAACGCCGATGTGGTGCAGAACCTCGTCCATTGCCTGAAGCGCTGCGATGTCGAGGTGGCGGGGCTGGCCTCGTCGGCCTATGTCGCGGGGCGCGCGGCGCTGGTCGAGGACGAACAGGAACTGGGCGCCGCCGCGATCGACATGGGGGCGGGGGCCACCAATCTGTCGATCTTCATCAAGGGCCACATGATCTATGCCGACACGCTCAGGCTGGGCGGCGAGCACATCACCAGCGACATCGCCAAGGGCCTGTCGATCCCGCATTCCGTCGCGGAACGGATCAAGGCCTTTTACGGCGGCGTGCAGGCCACCGGTCAGGACGACCGCCAGGTGATCGATATCGGGGGCGATTCGGGCGACTGGGACAAGGACCGGCGCACCATCACCCGCAGCGAACTGATCGGCATCATGCGCCCGCGCGTCGAGGAGATCCTCGAAGGCGTGCGAGCGCGGCTTGACGTGGCCGGGTTCGACCATCTGCCCAGCCAGCAGATCGTGCTGACCGGCGGCGTCAGCCAGATCCCCGGTCTCGACGGTCTGGCGGCGCGCATCCTCGGCCAGCAGGTGCGCCTTGGCCGTCCGATCCGCGTGCCCGGCCTGCCGCAGGCCGCCACCGGCCCGGATTACGCCGCCATCGTGGGCCTGTGCCAGTTCGCCGCCAATCCGCAGGACGAATGGTGGGATTTCGACATTCCCGCCCAGCGATTTGCCGCAAAGCCGCTCAAGCGCGCGATGAAATGGTTCCGCGACAACTGGTGACCCCGGCCTGCCGCGATACCCGGCAAAATCCGGCGAAGCGGCGGAAAAGTCATCGAACCCCGGGGTTTCAGGGGATGCGCGATTCGTTTTTTTGATGACGGCCCGTGCGGGGCGCGCTAAGATCAAGGGATAATTCGGCAAATCACCAACGACCGGATAACTCACCGAGGCAAAATCGGACCGGAAAATCCGGCAACATACAGGCGGACAGGCTATGGCTCTCAATTTCGTTGCGACCGAGACAAAGGATTTGACTCCGCGCATCACCGTGTTCGGGGTGGGCGGGGCAGGCGGCAATGCCGTCAACAACATGATCGACCAGAACCTTGAAGGGGTCGAATTCGTGGTGGCCAACACCGATGCGCAGGCGCTGCAGCAATCGAAGGCCCCCGTGCGCATCCAGCTGGGCGTCAAGGCGACCGAAGGTCTGGGCGCCGGCGCGCGGCCCTCGGTGGGCGCCGCCGCGGCCGAGGAAACGCTTGCCGACATCATGGACCACCTGGCGGGCGCGCACATGTGCTTCATCACCGCCGGCATGGGCGGCGGCACCGGCACCGGCGCGGCGCCGATCATCGCCCAGGCCGCGCGCGAAATGGGCGTGCTGACCGTCGGCGTCGTGACCAAACCCTTCGCCTTCGAAGGCGCCAAGCGGATGCGGCAGGCCGAAGAGGGTGTCGAAGCCCTGCAAAAGGTCGTCGACACGCTCATCATCATCCCCAACCAGAACCTGTTCCGGCTGGCGAATGAACGCACGACCTTCACCGAAGCCTTCGCGCTGGCCGATGACGTGCTCTATCAGGGCGTCAAGGGGGTCACCGACCTGATGGTCCGCCCCGGCATGATCAACCTCGACTTTGCCGATGTGCGCGCCGTGATGGACGAGATGGGCAAGGCCATGATGGGCACCGGCGAGGCCGAAGGCGAGGAACGCGCGCGTCAGGCCGCCGAAAAGGCGATCGCCAACCCGCTTCTGGACGAAATCAGCCTGCACGGTGCCAAGGGCGTCCTGATCAACATCACCGGCGGGCATGACCTGACGCTGTTCGAACTCGACGAGGCCGCGAACCTGATCCGCGAAAAGGTCGACCCCGAGGCGAACATCATCGTCGGCTCGACCCTGGACAATTCGATGCAGGGCAAGATCCGCGTGTCGGTCGTCGCCACCGGGATCGAGGCGCAGGCCCAGGTCGCCGAGGTTCCCCGCCGCCGTCTGGCCGAACCCCTGCTGGCCGCCACCCCGGTGATGGAGCCCGCTCCGGCCCCCGTGGCCGAGGCCCCCGCGCCGGTCGACACCTGGTACGACTCGCGCCGCGAGGCGATGGCCGAACCGCCCCGCTACGAGCCGCACTACGAGCAGCCGCGCCAGGACGCCCGGAGCGCCGCCCGCACCTATCACGACGAACCCGCAGCGCCCGCGCAGGACAGCTATTACGCGCCGCCAACCGACTATTCCCGCAGCGTCGAGGCGCCCCGCGCCGCCGATCCGGTGCAGGACGACTTCTTCCTCGACGACATTCTGGGCGAGGAAGCCCAGGCGCCGCGCAAGACGGTGGTCAAGCGTGCCGCGGCCCCCGCGGCGGCGCCTGCCCAGTCCTATGCACCCCAGGCCCATGCGCACCAGACCCATGCGCATCAGCCTGCCGCGCCGCAGCCCGCGCGCGCCGAACAGGCCTTCACCGCGCCGCGCCCGCAGCCGCGCCAGCCCGGTCAACCCTCGCCCGAGGTGCTGGAACGCCTGCGCCGCGTCACCGAGGGATCGAATCGCCCGGTGTCCGCCCCCCGGCCTGTCGCGCAGGCCGTGCCGCATGCCGCACCCCAGCCCGCGCCGCAGCCCGCTGCCGCGCAGGAACGCAGCCGGTTTGGCGGCATCGGATCGCTGATCAACCGGATGTCCGGCCATGCGGCCGAACCCCAGCCCCAGCGGTCGGCCCGCGCCCAGCCCGCGCTGCAATCGCGTCCCGCCTCCTACGAGGACGAGGCGCAGCACGCGGCCTCGCAGGATCAGATCGAGATCCCCGCCTTCTTGCGTCGGCAGGTGAACTGAGCGGAAAACCGCCATCACTTCGTGATCCACCCAGACTTGGGGAAAACCGGCGAAAGCCGGTTTTTTCCGCCTTGTATCAAGGGTCTAGGGATTTCATTTCCGAAGTCGGCAGAAACCCGCGCAAGCCCGCCGACTACGTTACATCCTGTTGCAAACCGTGACTTGAGCATTCTGTAACCTGTTTCTAAAGAAAACGTGAAGTCGGGGCCGCCCCAGGGGACATTCGTGCAGACCACTCTTGCAGACAGCGTTGGCTTTGACGGCATCGCCCTTCATTCGGGCGCCGGAGTCAGGCTGGTTGTGCGCCCCGCTCCGGCCGATCACGGGATCGTGTTCCTCCGGACCGATCTCGACGCGGCCCTCGATCGCCGCATCCCGGTGCGCCCCGAAGCCCTGATCGAGGCCAGCCTCTGCACCCGCATCGGCAATTCCGCCGGGGTCACCGTTTCGACCATCGAACATCTGATGGCGGCCCTTGCCGGCTGCGGCATCCACAATGCGCTGGTCGAACTCGACGGGCCCGAGGTTCCGATCCTCGACGGCTCGTCCCGGCCCTTTGTGGCGGGTTTCATGCAGGTCGGGCTGGCCGTGCAGGACGCCGCGCTGCGCGCCATCCGCGTGCGCCGCACCGTCGAGGTGCGCGCGGGCGAGGCCTGGGCGCGGCTGGAACCCGCGCCGCACCTGACCATCGCCTTCGAGATCGACTTTCCCGATGGCGCCATCGGTCACCAGCACCTGGAACTGGCGCTGTGCAACGGCACCTTCGTGCGCGAACTCAGCGATTGCCGCACCTTCTGCCGCCAGGCGGATGTGGATTTCATGCGCGCCAACGGCCTTGCGCTGGGCGGCACCTATGACAATGCGCTGGTCGTGCAGGGGGATGCGATCCTCAGCCCCGGCGGCCTGCGCCGCGACGGCGAACCCGTGCGCCACAAGATGCTGGACGCGTTGGGGGATCTGGCCGTGGCCGGTGCGCCGATTCTGGGGCGCTATGTGGGCCATCGGGCCGGGCACACGCTGACCGGGCGTCTGGTGCGCGCGCTCCTGGCGGATCCGGCGGCCTGGGAATGGGTCACCGTCGAGGGTGCGCAGGCCCATGCGATGCCGGGCGCCGGTGTCTCGGTCGAGGATCTGCGCGCGCTCGCGTGACGGGTCCGGCCCCCTCGGCCGCAGGGGGGCATCCGGAAAGAACCGGCAAGCCTTCGCCCTCGGGCCGAAAGCCGTTTTGCGCGCGCGGCGATAACGTGCTAACCAGACCCTCGACAAGCGCCGCAAAGGCGGGCAAGGATTCGCAACGGCGCGCCTGCCCACAGGCTGCCGCGCGCCCCGAGCAGGACGACAGGAAGAGGACCAGCATGCACGGCACCGGCCGCAAATTCGCCTCGCTTGCGGTGACGGGGGCGCTGGTTCTGGCGCTGTCCGCCTGCTCGAATCGCGTTTCCGACAATGAGTCGCTCGAAGCCTTCAGCGCCGAGGAAATCTTTGCCCGCGGCGAATATGTTCTGGAAAACACCAGCCGGGCCGAAGCCTCGCTGCGCTATTTCCGCGAGATCGAGCGCCTCTATCCCTATACCGACTGGGCGCGCCGCTCGATCGTGATGCAGGCCTATGCCCAGCACCGCGCCCGGCAATTCGAGGAAGCGCGCGCCACCGCGCAGCGGTTCCTCGATCAATACCCCGGCGACCCCGATGCGGCCTGGGCGGCCTATATCGTGGCGCTGACCTATTACGACCAGATCGAGGATGTGGGCCGCGATCAGGGGGTTACCTTCCAGGCGCTGCGCCATCTGCGCTATGTGATCGAACAATACCCGAACTCGGAATACGCCCGCTCGGCGGTGCTGAAATTCGATCTGGCCTTTGATCGGCTGGCCGCCAAGGAAATGGAGATCGGGCGCTATTATCTGGCGCGCGGGAATTACCAGGCGGCGGTGAACCGCTTTCGGGTGGTGGTCGAGGAATTCCAGACCACCTCGCACACGCCCGAGGCGCTGCACCGCCTCGTCGAGGCCTATCTCGCCCTTGGCCTGCGCGACGAGGCCCAGACGGCCGGCGCGATTCTGGGCCACAACTTCCGCTCGAACCCGTTCTACGAGGACAGCTTCCGCCTCCTGTCGCGGCAGGGGCTGGATGCCAATGCCACGGGCGAGGGCTGGTTGCGCAACGTCTACCGGCGGACCGTCCGCGGCGAGTGGATCTGAGCACAGGCGCCATGCTGCGCACGCTTGCCATCCGCGACATGCTGCTGATCGACCGGCTGGACCTGGGGTTCCGGCCCGGCCTGAACGTGCTGACCGGCGAAACCGGCGCGGGCAAGTCGATCCTGCTGGATTCCCTGGGCTTCGTGCTGGGCTGGCGGGGCAGGGCCGATCTGGTCCGCCAGGGCGCCGAGCAGGGCGAGGTCGAGGCGGTGTTTGATCTCGCGCCCGACCATCCGGGCCGCGCCGTGCTGGCCGAGGCCGGGATCGCCGCCGAGGACGAGGTGATCCTGCGCCGGGTCAATGCGCTCGATGGCCGCAAGACCGCCTGGATCAACGACCGCCGCGCCAGTGGCGAGGTCCTGCGCGCGCTCGGTGACACGCTGGTGGAATTGCACGGCCAGCATGACGACCGTGGCCTTCTGAACCCGCGCGGGCATCGCCAGTTGCTGGATGCCTTTGCCGGGGTTGACGGCGAACTGGCCGAGGTGCGCGCAGGCTGGCGCGCGCTCTCCGAGGCGCGCCGCGCGCGCGAGGCGGCCGCCGGGCGGCTGGGGGCGCTGCGCGCCGAGGAAGATTTCCTGCGCCACGCGGTCAAGGAACTGGACCTTCTGGACCCGCAACCGGGCGAGGAGGCCGAACTCGACAGTCGCCGCCGCCTGATGCAGGCCGGGGCGCGGCTCAGGGGGGATGTCGCGCGCGCGCGTCAGGTGCTGGGCGAGGACGGGGTCGAGCGCCTGGCCCTCGATGCCCTGCGCTGGATCGAGGGGGCGGCCGACGGCGTCGAGGGGCGGCTTGACGGCGCGCTCGACGCGCTGGGCCGGGTGCTGGGCGAACTGGCCGAGGTGCAGGCGGGGATCGACGCCTGCCTTGATGCGCTCGATACCGACCCGCTTCAACTGGAACAGGTCGAGGAACGGCTCTTTGCCCTGCGGGCGCTGGCGCGCAAGCATGGCGTGGCGCCCGACGATCTGGGTGCCCATGCGGCGGCGCTGCGCGAGCGGCTGGACGCGCTCGACGCGGGCGATCAGGGCATCGCCCGGCTAGCGCAGGCCGAATCCGCCGCCCGCACCCGCTTTGACCAATCCTGTGCGCGGCTCTCGACCCGCCGTCGCGCGGCGGCGCGGCGGCTCGATGCGGCGATGGCGGCCGAACTCGCGCCGCTGAAGATGGAACGCGCGGTGTTCCAGACCGTCTTTACCGAGGCCGAACCGGGCCCCGAGGGCGCCGATGCGGTGACCTTCGAGGTGGCGACCAACCCGGGCGCGCCCGCCGGTCCCTTGAACCGCATTGCCTCGGGCGGGGAATTGTCGCGCTTTCTTCTGGCGCTCAAGGTCTGCCTCAGCCGGGGGCAAACCGGCCTCACGCTGATCTTTGACGAGATCGACCGGGGCGTGGGCGGGGCGACCGCCGATGCCGTGGGCCGCCGTCTGCGCGCGCTGGCCGAGGGCGCGCAGGTGCTGGTGGTCACCCACAGCCCGCAGGTCGCGGCGCTGGGGGCGCATCACTGGCGGGTGGAAAAGCGGGTTCTCGGCGAGGTCACGCTCAGCCGGGTCCTGCCGCTTTCCGCCGAGGACCGCATCGACGAGATTGCCCGCATGCTGTCGGGTGATACGATCACCGAGGCGGCGCGCGGTGCGGCCCGGGCGCTGATCGGCGCGTGACCGGCTTGGCGCCCGCGCGTCTTGGTGACAAACCGGGGCCTTGCCCCTCTGGAACAGGAGCCCTGAGCATGGCCTTGAAACCCACGATCGCGCTGCTGGCGCTTGGCGCGGTTGCCTTGACCGCCTGCGGTCCCTTTCCCGATGCGCGCGCGCGCAGCATCGCCCGGCCCGCGCCCATGGCACCGGTGCAACCCGCCCCCGGCCGCCCGGCAAACGAGGCCGAATCCGCCTGTTTCGAGGCCGGGCGCGCGGCGGGATTCGAAGGGATGCGGCTGGTTGGGTCCGTCGAGGTGATGGGCACCCAGGGCGTGGCCACCTCGCGCGACGTGATGATCGGCGTGCGACGCGGCGGGCAAAGCTTCGAGGGGCGCTGCTCCTATTCCTACGAAACCAACAGCGCGCGGATCATGACGCTGTGAAAAGGGTGGGGTGAAACCCCACCTTACCAAGGGGGACAAGTGTTTTCCCTGTCTTCCGGCGCGAGGATCTTTCGAAACAGCCCGAACCCGCGGCCTGCCCGCAACACCACATCCCCGCCGGACCGTTTCCCCAAGCCTACCAGAGGCCGACGCCTGCCGGGGCGGGTGCTGGCCGAGTGCCTTTGGGGCACTCGGCGTCAGGTGGAAACCGCAGGGCATGACCTCGGCAATGGCCTCGGCCAAGGACCCGCCCCCTCGGGCGGAACCGGAAACGCCCGCGTTTCCCCGCCCGTCGAGACCACCCCGCCGCCGGACCGTTTCCCCAAGCATGCCAGAGGCCGCCGCCTGCCGGGGGGCAGGCAGGCG
>CALEZJ010000419.1 GCA_937927885.1 uncultured Paracoccaceae bacterium
TGGACACTATCCTCTACGCAGCGGCATCGGCAGAGCGGTCAGACCGGACGGTTACACATCAACACCCAGCCAGAAAAACCGCGCTAGCACGCATAAGCGCGCAGTCGCAGGCAATGGCGGGCAACTCGCAGTTGCGCACCTCCTTGCTTCCCGCCATCATCGGCCCGTAGTTCCAGACGGTGAATTGACGACGACGGATTTTGCCCTCGGCTTCCTGACCTTGGAACGTCACCATTCGGCGAGGCAGGCGGCGGTACGATGCAACAGGACGAATTCCGGAAGTGGCTTGTCGCTCAGGGCCAGACGGAGGCAACTGCCTCGTCTCGGGCGAGCAGCGCCAGGCGCGTTGAACAGTATCTGGGCGATCTGGACGAGTTGTTCGCGCAAGAGGATCGGGACAGCGTCCTTAACCGTTTTGCCTACACCGCCGAGGATGAACGGGCAGAACGTCCCAATCCCTCGCCTGTCCCGATCGACGGTGTATTGCGCACGGGTCTTGCCAGCCTCCAACAAGCCCTGAAGCTGTACCATTCCTTCCTGACCGAACAATCCAATGTGCCTGACAAGGCCGAACATCAGGCATTGGTCGACCGCCTCACCCGCAAGGAAATCGAGGCGGCGATGCAGGAATGCGATCAACTTGGTCTGAAGGCGTTCCTCGCCCGTGGTGGCTTTGCCAGCCCACAGGTCTGGGTCAGCGATGAAGGCAAGGATCAGACCTATCCCGCGAAGGCCACCGTCGCAGCAGCTTTGGGGCATCTTCCCGATGGCCGCGCCCTCGCAGCGAAGGAATTCTTCAACGGCTTCGGAGAGGCGCAATCATTCGCCAAACTTGAGGCTCTCGGGTTCCAGATCATTCGCAAGGGGACCAATGGCAAGGATGACGCCTTCACTCGCGACCGGATCGAAGGCGCGATGGACGCCTACGAAGAGTTCCGCAGCTCAGGTGCACATGCCGATGCGTTCTCGAGCTTCGGAGAGCCGAAGGATTTTTGGGTGCGGTCCAGCCGCTCGCGCCAGGACAAGCGCTTTCCGACGAAACCAATAGTCGGGTACCTTCTGGGCAAGGCGTCGAGCACATTCAATGGTGGGTGGAGCCAACCGGGCGACGCGGCCGCAAGACTGCATGCGGCGGGTTACGTCATCGTTGATCAGCACGACACGCCGTTGCCGCTACCCGACCAGCATACGCATCTGATGCGCGGGGCAGAACGGGCGAGACTTGTCGCCTTGAACTATTTCATCGAGTCTGCTCGGGAAGCGGGGCAGCCTTCTGTCACGATCCGCGCAGGCGACTTGCACGACATGTCGGCCCTTGTGAAGAATTGGGCGAATGTCTGTCAGGCGCTGGAAGGCGAGATGTTCCAGAAGCTTGCCTCGGTCCCGGCGCCCATGCGTTCCGGGCCGGAACGCAGCACCACGACCGAATATACCTTTGTCCTGACGCAGGACGGAAAGGCGAAGGACCCGTCCATGTCGCAGGCTCCACAGATCGAGACGACGAACCTGATCCTCTACGGACCTCCGGGCACCGGCAAGACCTACCAGACGGCTTGGGAGGCGGTTCGCCTCTGTCTGGGCGACGCTGTTGCTGCTGATCTCTCTGGCGAGAAGAATCGAGATCGATTGATGGCGGAATACCGGCGATTGATGTCCGAGGGGCGGATCGAGTTCGTGACCTTCCACCAGTCGATGTCATACGAGGAGTTTGTCGAGGGGTTGAGACCTGGCATCGACGAGGACGATCCGTCGCAAAATCTTGCTGGCTTCCGCCTTGAGCCCGTCGCCGGGATCTTTCAGCGCATCGCTCGGCGCGCAGATACAGGCGCTGTTGCGCGCGCCATGCCTCAGGTCGCGCTGAACACAGGCCGAGAGCCGATTTCGCTGGAGGGACGCAATGTCTTCCAGATGTCACTTGGAAGCATGAGCGACAAATCCGGTGAGCAGGTCTTCGAGGAAAGCATCGAATCCGGCATTGCCTTGTTCGGGTTCAATTCCGTCGATTGGACTGATCCGAAGTACGACAGTTTCGAGGAAATCGAGCGTCGAATGGAAACTGAACCGGGCTCGCAACCGAAAGAGCCGCGGATGCTTCATATGTTCCGCAATCAAGTTCAGGAAGGTGACGTCTTCATCGTCTCGAAGGGCAAGTCACGCTTCAGAGCCATCGGGATTGTTTCGGGGCCCTACGAGTATCAGCAGCGCTCGACCGGCTACAATCATCGGCGCGCGGTGAACTGGATCTGGTCCGATCCTGAAGGTCGCCCCTGGCAAGAAATCCATGACTCGGAATTTGCGCGCGATACGATCTATTCTCTGAGCAAAGCCCGGCTGGATATTGCGGCCATTGAGCAGCTGTTGAACGCGGGAGTTCCGGTCGCGGCGCCAGAACCTGGCGGCGAAACACCCTTCATCCTGATCATCGACGAGATCAACCGGGCAAACATCTCGAAGGTCTTTGGCGAACTGATCACGCTCCTGGAACCGGACAAGCGCCTTGGGCGACGTGACGGGATCCAGCTGACCTTGCCCTATTCGAAGAAGCGCTTCGGGGTGCCGCCCAATCTGCACATCATCGGCACAATGAACACGGCCGACCGCTCGATTGCGCTGCTGGACACTGCCTTGCGCCGTCGGTTCACCTTCAAGGAACTGATGCCGAACCCCTCTGTCCTGTCCCCGAATGTCGGCGGGATCAATATGCAGAAGCTGCTGACCACGATCAACGACCGCATCGAGTATCTCTTCGACCGCGAACACCAGATCGGGCACGCCTATTTCACCGGCTGCAAATCGCGCGAAGATGTCGAGGACGTGATGCGGCACAAGGTCATTCCGCTCCTGTCCGAGTACTTCTACGAGGATTGGTCCAAGGTCGCCGCCGTTCTGGGCGATGGCCCGCAGGGCCCATCCCGGTTTCTGGAGGCGCGCCGCCTGACTGCGCCGCCGGGAATTGCCGCGGATGATTTCAGCGGCGAGAGACTGCGCTGGCGGGTGAAGGACCAGTTCGACTTCTCCGAGTTCGCGGCCTGATGCCCGCCTACTCCGTGCGCGAATGGGAGGCCGTGCCCCATGGCGATGGGGAGGGATGCATTCCGCCACACCTCGCCCAGCGCCTTGTGACACTGGCCAAGGCATCTCCCTTCGCCGGGCGTGGTGGCGGTGGCGTTCTCGAAGATCGGCGCCATGACCTGCGGGCGCGCGGGGTGGTTGGCGTTCTGGCGGTGCCGGGTTGCACGCTGGAAATCCTGCCGAAGATCGACGTCGGCGAAATGGAAGGCTCGGCCCAGGAGACGCGCGAGATCCGCAAGCGCCTTGTGCACATGCTGGCGGTGGCGCTCGACCTGAAGATCCAGACAGGACGCATGACCGACCTCGACTGGCAGCGCGAAACGCTGCTGGAAATCCTGATCCGCATCTTTAGCGACAAGCTGACCGAGGCAGTGCGGAGAGGCATGCCACGGCGCTATACCCTCCACGACGACGACCTGCCGACGTTGCGGGGATCGCTGGATATCCCGCGCCAGTTCTCCCGCCATCTCGCAAACCCGGGCCGCCTCGCGTGCCGCTATGACGAGTTGTCCGAGGATATCGCCCTCAACCGCATCATGAAGGCGACCATCGCGCATCTGGCGGCCATGTCGCGCAATGCGACGAACGTGCAGCGGCTGCGGGAACTGGCCTTCGTCTATGCCGAAGTTGCGGAGGTGCAGATCCCTGCCTTGCGGTGGGACGATGTTGTCATCGACCGCACGAACAGCGCGTGGCAGGAACTCTTTGGAATGGCACAGCTGTTCCTGCGCAATCGATACCAGACCACCAGCGCCGGGTCGGGGCAGGGATCGGCCCTGCTCTTCGAGATGAATGCCCTGTTCGAGGAGTACATCGGCCGTCTGGTGACGCGGGCGCTGGCGGGGTCCGAATTCCGCGTGACCCTTCAGGGTGGCCGCCTGTTTTGTCTGACGTCGGTCGATGACGAACGTGCGGTTTTCCAGACCAAGCCCGACATCCTGATCTGGCGAGCTGGCCTGGTCGCCCATGTGATCGACACCAAGTGGAAGCGGATTTCCGACCGGATTGACGATCCGAAGCAGGGGGTCTCCCAGGCGGACGTCTATCAGATGATGGCCTATGCCCACCTCTACAAGGCCCCGCGGCTGACGCTGCTCTATCCCCACCACGCTGGCCTGGGCGACGAAGAGGGGATCCGTGCGCGGTTCCGGGTGACGGGTCAGGAAACACTGCTGGAAACGGCGAGCTTCGACATCTCCACCGGTATCGACCTGGTGGATCGCATTCGTGCTCGGATACTCACTGGCCTCGAAGAAATGTCCCCCTCACTCCCGTGAGGGCGAACGGCCAGCCCCTGCGAGGTGCACAATTGTGCCCATCACTCCGTGAGACAAGCAGGGCAGCACCTGACATCATCAACTCGCAGCGAATCCCTGCTGCTCGTTGACATCGTGGATCCATGAAGCGGGCCGGGCGATGCGCCGCGGTCGAGGCGTCTGGCGCTTGCCTCGTGGCAGGCTTCGCCCGGCGCGGATTTCACCTGCACGCCCGTGCCTGATCGCGCAACACAGCGTAATCGCCGAGCATCCGGACGATGACAGCCTCTCCCGGTAGCCCCTCGACCTCATCGGCGGCCCGAGCCTGATCAGCGCTGGAGTAATCAACCACCGGCGGGCAGGGCGCGCGGGCTTCAGAACCTGCCATCGCGCAGCCGGTCAGCCAGAGCATCGCGATCAGCAGGGCGGCGGGCGGCGGCGTCGAGCATCTGGCGGTGGATGGCATCGTTTCTCTCTCGGAGATCAAGCCGTTCGGCGGCGCGCCCGGCGCGTTCGCCTGCGCGGCGGAGGTTCAGCAAGAACAGCAGGATCGCCGCTGCGGCGAGGATCAGGCCCAGCGATTTGCGCGCCGGGCCTTGGGTGAAGAGCCAAAGGGTCACCGCTGGCCCCGTTTCCAGTCGTCGAGCCGGGCGTGGATGGTGACGGCGATGCCGATCAGCGCGATGGCGATCAGCACCCAGCGCAGGGTGTCGAGGTAGGGCACCAGCGGCTGGATGCTGGACTGGGTTTCCGCGAGGACGTCCTGCAGCACTTCAATACCGGCGGCGCCGACTGTGGCTGCGCCCGCCGCACCCCCACCGCGCAGCGTACGGCTTTCGGCCAGAACCTCGCGTGCAGGCGGCAGTTCCGGCGCGAAGTGCACGGGTCGCGCCGGGAAGGGATCGCCCCAGGACCGGGCAGGGCCGAGGTCGATGTGCATGAAGCCCGACCGCGGATAGTATCCGAAGCCGAGGAAACCCACAGCCCGCGCCGCCGCCTCGAAGGCCGCAGGATCGTGGTTCGCCATGGCGATGTCGAAAGCGGTGCCCTGCATGTGTTTCGAGGCTGGGGCTCCGCCGACAGCGCGATTGTGTTCGGGGCTGCGATAGGCGGAGCGGATGATCAGTGGCTTGCCGAGTCGGTCGCGCAGGGACTGCAGCTTGTCCATGGCTTCCGTGTTGATCTTCAGCGCGCCGGTGCCGCGGCAGGCGATTTCGGCGGCCGAGAAGTTCGGCCAGCGCCAGGCGCTCGCGGGCACGTCGCGCCAGTGGGGGTAGGACAGGGTCGGCATGGTGGATCCTCCAGATGAAAAAACCCGCCTCTGGGGCAGGTGGGATGTCGGTTGCCAAGGGTCAGGAAAGTCAGTCGGATCGGCCGCGCTGGAAGGCGTCGAAGAGCATGTCCCGCATCGAGCGGATGTCGGTTTCGATCCGGTCGAGGCGGTCACCGTCGGCCTTGCGATCCTCGCTGCGCTGGCGGTCGATCCGGTCGCGGTCGGCGATGAGCTCCCGGTCGAGGCGATCCAGCAGGGGCTCGTTGGTGAAAGCCTTGCGGGTGATTGCCGCGATCAGGGCCATGGTGCCGCCGATCAGGGCAGTCAGCGCGGCGGTGATCCCGTGGTCCCGAAAGGCCCGCGCGACCTCCCCGGCG
>CALEZJ010000420.1 GCA_937927885.1 uncultured Paracoccaceae bacterium
GTCATCATCCCGTCGCGCACGCGCAGTCCCTCCAACGCCGATTGCATTTCCACCGCCCCCGCCTCCGCTTGCGCGCCGAGGAAGACGCCCGTGCCACGACCGCCGAACACGACGCGCTGGTGGCGGAGAAGGCCGATCTCGAATCCGCCGTGGCCAAGCTTCGCGGCGGCATCGCCGCGCTGAACCGGGAAGGGCGCGAACGCCTGCTGGCGGCCTTCGATCAGGTCAACGCGAATTTCGCCACGCTCTTCACCCATCTTTTCGGCGGTGGCGAGGCGCGGCTGGTGCTGGTGGAATCCGATGACCCGCTGGAGGCGGGACTGGAAATCCTCTGCCAGCCGCCGGGCAAGAAACTCAGCGCCCTCAGCCTGCTGTCGGGCGGCGAACAGACCTTGACCGCGCTCGCGCTCATCTTTGGCGTCTTTCTCGCCAATCCCGCGCCGATCTGCGTCCTCGACGAGGTCGATGCCCCGCTCGACGACGCCAATGTCCTGCGGTTTTGCGACCTTCTCGACGAGATGATCCGCCGCACCGACACCCGATTTCTGATCATCACCCACAACGCCCTGACCATGGCGCGGATGAACCGGCTGTTCGGCGTCACCATGGCCGAACAGGGGGTCAGCCAACTGGTCAGCGTCGACCTGAAAGGCGCCGAAGCGCTGGTGGCGTAAGCCCCCATCTTTGGGCCTCAACTATCCTCAGGGGGGGGACTTGGCGCAGCCAGGAGGGGGCAGAATGCCCCCTCTGCTACATCACCAGATCGAACTGCCGCCACAGGGGCAAGGAGCGCGCGCGGATCCCCGTGAGGTCGAACAAGGCATTGGCCAGCGCCGCCGCCGCCGGGGGCACGCCGGGTTCGCCCGCGCCGCCCATGTGGGGGTTCGCGGTCAGGAGGCGGGTCTCCAGCCGGGGCGCGTTGTGCATCCGGAGCGAGTCGAAATCCGGGAAGTTGCGCTCTTGGACCGCGCCATCGGCAAAGGTGATCTCCTGATGCACCGCCGCCGACAGGCCGAACAGCATGCCGCCCTCCATCTGCGCGCGCAGGATGCCCGGGTCCAGCACCCGGCCGGTGTCGCAGGCGATCCAGCCGCGCGCGATGCGGATGCGCCCGCCTTCGTCCACCACCTCGACCACTTCGGCCACCGGCGTGCCAAAGGACCAGACCATCGCCACGCCGCGCCCGGTGCCCGGGACTTTTGGCTGATCCCAGCCCGACATGTCGCGCACGGCCTCCAGCACCCCGGCGGCGACGGCGCTTTCGGGGCGCACCAGATCGAGGCGGAATTCCAGCGGGTCGCGCCCCGCCGCATGGGCCAGTTCGTCGATGAAGCTTTCGTGGATGAACCCGTTGTGGCTGGCCCCGACCGAGCGCCAGAAGCCCACCGGAATGCCCACATCCGCCGCATATCCCCGCACCCGGTAATGGGGGATCGCATAGGGCTGATCGAACAGCCCCTCGACCAGCGCGCGGTCCGGACCCGGAACCGGAATGCCCATCATGCGGGCCCCGGCCTGCGCCATCAGCCCCTCGCCCGCGATCCGGGCGTCCAGCATCACGGCGCGTCCGCCCTCGACCTTGCCGCGCAGCCGCGCGATCACGCCGGGGCGATAGGCGTCATGCGTCATGTCCTCTTCGCGCGACCAGGTCACCTGCACCGGCACCCCCGGCATCTGCACCGCCACACGCGCGGCAAGGGCGGAATAGTCGCTCTCCAGCCGTCGCCCGAATCCGCCGCCCATCAGCGTGGTGTGCACGGTGACCGCCTCGGTCGGCAGGCCCGCCGCCGTGGCCGCCGCCTTTTGCTGCACCAGAGGGGTCTGGTTGGGGGACCACAGCTCCAGCGCCGTGCCGGTGAAACGGGCCGTGGCCGTCATCGGCTCCATCGTCGCATGGGCCAGATAGGGCAGGTGATATTCGGCCTCGATGCCGACATGGGCATCGGGGTTGCCGTCGTCGCGCAGGGTCGAATTCGGGCTGCCGTCAAAGGCGGCCTCGATCCGCGCCCGGATGGCGGCGCTGTCGACGGGATAGGAGGCGGGGCCCCATTCGATCACGACCGCCTCGGCCCCGCGCATCGCAGCCCAGGTGTTGCGCGCCACCACGGCGATACCGTCACCCAGGTCGAGCACCCTCTCCACCCCCGCAATCGCCAGTGCGGGCGCCGGATCGTGGCGCAGCATCCGCCCGCCCAGGCGGGGGTTCATGCGGACCGAGGCGAATTTCATCCCCGGCAGGCGCACATCGACGCCGAAAGTGGCGGTCCCGTCCACCTTGGCGGGCAGATCGGGGCGCGGCAGTTCGCGGCCCAGGAGGCGCCAGGTCGACGGATCGCGCGGCGCCACCTGCGGCGCGGTCAAGCGTGCGGCGGCCTCGGCCAGGTCGGCATAGGGGATGCGTGTGCCATCCCGGGCGACCACGGCGCCAGCCTCGGTGCGCAGCGTGTCGGGCGTGGTGTTCAGCCGCTGGGCTGCCGTGCGCTTCAGCACCTCGCGCGCGCTGGCCCCGGCGGCGCGCAACTTGTCGAACCCGTCGCGCACGCTGGTCGACCCGCCGGTGATCTGGGTTCCCAGAAGCTTGCCGACCTGCCCCAGCGCGCCGCCGACGCTGCGCTGCCAGTCGCGCAGCGCATAATCGGCCCCGCCCAGCGCCCCCTCGAACAGGGCGCCGTTGTAATAGGCCGCCGAGGCCGGGCCATGCGCCAGCCGCACCTCCTGCCAGTCCAGATCCAGTTCCTCGGCCAGCATCGCGGCCAGCGTCGCCTGCGCGCCCTGCCCCATCTCGGCGCGGCCGGTGACGATGGTCACCCCGTCGCGGTCGATGATCAGGAAGGCGTTCAGCGACCCCGCATCCGTCAGGGGATTCGCCAAGGGTTGGCGCACCTTCCAGACACCAAACGCCACCCCGCCCGCCACCGCGACCCAGCCGATCAGCAGGGTGCGGCGGGTGATCTTGCCCAGACGGCTCATTGCGCCTGCTCCCGCATCAGGGTTGCGGCCTCATGGATGGCAGCGCGGATACGCCCGTATGTGCCGCAACGACACAGGTTGCCCATCATGGCCGCGTCGATGTCGTCATCCGAGGGATCGGGGTTGCGCGCCAGCAGATCGGCCGCCTGCAGGATCTGCCCCGACTGGCAATAGCCGCATTGCGGCACCTGATGGCGAAGCCAGGCCACCTGCAAGGGGTGCGGTGCCCCCGGCGCCCCCAAACCCTCGATGGTCAGAACCGGGCCCCAGACATCGCTCAGCGCGATCTGGCACGAGCGCACGGCCTCGCCGTCGATCTGAACCGTACAGGCACCGCAAGCCGCCACGCCGCAGCCGAACTTTGTCCCGGTCATCCCCAATTCGTCCCGCAGGACCCACAGAAGCGGGGTATCGTCCGGGGCCTCGACGGCATGATCGACGCCGTTGATGGTCAGAGTGAAGGCCAAGTCAGCACCTCTCGTGATTTCGTGACAGCTTCAATCATTTTTGTCATCTTGTAAATTGACCAGATAGGCAAGCTTTGTCACTTTTGTCAAATGATCCCTGACACGACCCATAATGACCCGCGCCGCGCGGCGATCCTGACCGCCGCGTTCGAAACCTTCGCGCGATACGGCTTTCGCCGCACCGCCATGGAGGACATAGCGCGCGCCTGCAATCTGTCACGGGCTTCGCTCTATCTGCATTTTCAGAACAAGCAGGACATCCTGCGCGCACTGACCGCCTATTACTTTGACGTCACCGAGACGCGCATGCGGGCCGCGCTTCAGCCGGGGCAAAAGCCCAAGCACGCGCTGACTGCCGCCTTTGCCGCCAAACTGGGCCCCGAGGTGCTGGCCCTACTGGACAGCCCGCATGGGGCCGATATCCTGGATGCGGAAACCTCGTCCGCGCCGGACCTGATCGCCCAGGGCGAGGCGCGGCTGATCGCCGCGCTTTCGGACTGGCTGCGCATCGAGGCGGCGCACCAGCGCATCACCCTGAACCCGCTGGGCGTCGATGCGCCCACCCTGGCACAGACGATGCTCGCCGCTCTCAAGGGGCTGATGGCCCAGGCGCAGGACAGCGACACGCTGCGCGCCCGGGCCCAGGCCCTCGCCCTGCTGTTCGCCCGCGGGCTGAAACCCTAGAGGCTGGTTCGCAGGGACCAGAGTTCGGGGAACAGCGACACCTCCAGCATCCGGCGCAGATAGCTGACCCCCGCCGTGCCGCCCGTGCCCCGCTTGAAGCCGATCACCCGTTCGACCGTGGTCACATGGTTGAACCGCCAGCGGCGGAAATAATCCTCGAAATCCACCAGTTTCTCGGCCAGTTCGTAAAGCTCCCAATGCGCCTCAGGCGCCGCATAGACCGCCCGCCACGCCGATTCGACCGCGGGATGGGCAACCCAGGGCTGTCGCAGGTCGCGCGCCAGAACCTCGTCCGGCAGATCGAATCCCGCCCGCACCAGACCCTGCAACGCCACATCATAGAGGGAGGGCCGCGCCAGTTCGGCCTCGAGCGCCGCGGTCAGATCCGGGCGATGCGCATGCGGCTTCAGCATCGCCAGATTGCGATTGCCGACCGTGTATTCGATCAGGCGGTACTGCCACGACTGGAACCCGCTCGATTGTCCCAGGGATTCGCGAAACCGCGTGTAATCGCTGGGTGTCATGGTGCGCAGCACGTCCCAGGCACCGTTCAACTGTTCGAAGATCCGCGCGACACGGCTGAGCATCTTGAACGCCGGGCGATGGCGCCCCTCGGCCAGGGCCGCACGGGCGGCGTCGATCTCGTGCAGCGCCAGCCGCATCCACAGTTCGCTGGTCTGGTGCTGAATGATGAACAGCAATTCGTCATGGGCGGCACTGCGCGGGTGCTGCGCACTCAGGATCGTGTCCAGCGCCAGGTAATCGGTATAGGACATGCGGCCGTCAAAGGCCATTTGCGCACCTTCGCGCGCGGGGTCATAGGCATTGGTCATGGGGGGCTCCCTTTGGGTTGAACGGATGGACGGGCTCAGCCCCCGATCCGCGCGTTCAACGCCCCCACCATCGCCAGCCGCCGCCACAATGCCACCCAGCCTCCGGGCCTGCACAGGGGCGGCAAGTGCTTCATGCTGCCAGAAGTGCGCACGGGATTCCAAAGGGGGCCTGCCCCCTTTGGCGAGGGGGGTTTGGGGGGGCGAGAAGCCCCCCCAATTTCCCCGGTCCCGCTCATGTCACTTTCGCCCGCGCCTTGAATTCGGGCCGGTCCCAGGCGCGGGTCGCCATGATATCCGCCAGAATCGCCACCGCGCCCTGCACATCGTCAAGTCCGGTGAACAGCGGCGTGAAGCCAAACCGGATGATGTCCGGCGCGCGGAAATCGCCGATGACGCCCCGCGCGATCAGCGCCTGCATGATGGCATAGCCCTCGGGGTGGCGGAAACTCACCTGACTGCCGCGCCAGCGATGGTCACGGGGGGTCGCCAGCGCCAGATCGGGGCAGGCGGCCTCGACCCCGGCGATGAAGGCGTCGGTCAGTTCCAGCGACCGCGCGCGCAGGTCGGCGATGCTGACCCCGTCCCAGACATCGAGCGCCGCGTCGAGGGCGGCGAGTTGCAACACCGGCGGGGTGCCGACGCGCATCCTCTCGATCCCCGCGCCGGGGCGATAGGCGAGGTCGAAGGCAAAGGGCGCCTCGTGTCCCAGCCAGCCGGACAGCGCCGGGCGCGCCAGATCGGCGTGGCGCGGGGCGACATAGATGAAGGCCGGGCCGCCCGGGCCGGAATTCAGGTATTTATAGGTGCA
>CALEZJ010000421.1 GCA_937927885.1 uncultured Paracoccaceae bacterium
CCCGTCCCTGGTCCTTGAGTGGCAGGCTGACCACCCGGGTTCTGTTACTGGTCATCGGTGGGTGGCTGGCGTCGGTCACGCTCGCGATCCTCGCGCTCGAACACGAGATGAGCGAGATGTTCGATACCGAACTGCAAGCTCTTGTAGAAACCACGATCCTGTCGCTGGATGCCACGGCGACCAACCCCATACCGCGCCTTGTGGGGGTGACGGCGGGAGATGGCGAACGCATCCTGCGCATTCTGTCCCCTGATCGCGACAGCCCCACCGCTCCCTGGCCTGCGTTAAGCGGCGACGGGTTCCACGATCCGCCCGGCTGGCGTGTCCTGCACCGCAGCGCCGAGGGCGTGGTGATCGAGGCCGCTCATGCCACCGACTATCGGCGCGAGGAAACACTCGAGGCTGCGGCGGCACTGTTGGTGCTGCTGCTGCCACTGGTCGCTCTGTTGATCTGGGGCCTGCGTCATGCGGTCAGACTGGTTGTGGCACCGGTCGCTAGTCTCGCCACCACCGTAGCCGGACGCGCGTCCGATGACTTCTCGCCCCTCGACGCGACCAATCTGCCGCAGGAACTGCGCCCGCTCGCGGCATCTCTGGACGGCTATCTGGCACGGATCGAATCCCTTCGCAGGTCCGAACGCGATTTCATCGCCAACGCGGCCCATGAATTGCGCACCCCGCTGGCCAGTCTGCGCAATCGGCTGGACCTGTCGGCCGATCCGGATGCCCAAGCGGCCTTGCGCACGGTCGATGCCCTTGCGCGGCGGGTTGCCAGGCTCTTGCAGCTCTCGCGACTGGAATCGGGGTTGGGGTTGGGGCGCGGGCCCACTGATCTTGTATACATCCTCAGGTTGCTGCTCGACGAGCTGCGTGCCAAGGCGCGCCATCCGATCCGCTTCGATGACAGCGACCTGACCCATCTCATGGTTGCTGCCGACGCCGACGCGCTCGCGATCCTGCTGCGAAACATGATCGAGAACGCGCTGGAGCACGGCACCGGCGAGGTTCAGATCATGCTGACCCCGCAAGGCGGGTTTGCCATCGAGAACCCCGCCCCCTCCGGCCCCCTGCCCGAGGCGCGATTCACCCGAGGTGTGGGGTCAGGGGGCAGCGGGCTGGGCCTTTCGATTATCGAATCCCTCGCCCGCGCGATGGACCTTTCTCTGCACCACACGGACGGCGACGGTCGCGTGCGGTTCGAAACCCGCTTTCCCCTGGCCGATCAAGTCTGAACGGAAGGGCCGATCACAGCGTCAGAGGCCTGTCACCCGCAGCATCCCTGATGCGCGTGGGCAGACCCAGCCGGTCCAGCAGCGTCAGGAACGGACGTGGATCCAGGTCCTCGACATTGCGCATGTCGCCTGTGTCCCATATCCCCTGCGCCACCAGCATCGCCGCGGCCACCGGCGGCACACCGGCAGTATAGCTGATCCCCTGCGCGCCGACCTCCAGATAGGCCTCGCGATGATCGGCAACATTATAGATCATCACCTCGGCAGGTCGACCATCCTTATGACCCTTCACCAGCGTCGCGATGCAGGTCTTGCCGGTGTAACCGGGGGCAAGGCTGGACGGGTCAGGCAAAACAGCCTTGACCACCTTCAACGGCACAACATCCAGCCCCTCGGCCGTACGCACGGGCTTTGCCGACAAAAGGCCCAGGTTTTTCAATACGGTAAAGACGTTGATGTAATGGTCGCCAAAGCCCATCCAGAACCGAACATCTGCCCCAGGCCAACGCGATGACAGCGAATGCACCTCATCATGTCCAGTCAGATAGGCCTTTTGCGGACCGACCACCGGCATATCCCAGACTTGCCCCACCTCGAACATGGTGTTCGCCTGCCAGCCGCCGTTCTGCCAACTGTAGACGGTGCCGGTGAACTCGCGGAAGTTGACCTCGGGGTCGAAGTTGGTGGAAAACCAGCGCCCGTGCGAGCCTGCGTTGATGTCGATAATGTCGATGCTGGCGGGCTCTGGGATGTGCTCGTCCACGGCCAGACGCGCATAGGCGTTCACCACACCGGGATCAAAGCCCACACCCAGTATTGCCGTAACCCCGGCCTCGGCGCAGCGCTGGCGGCGGCGCCATTCGTAGTTGGCATACCATGGCGGCGTTTCGCAGACCTTGGCTGGATCCTCGTGGATCGCGGTATCCAGATAGGCAGCCCCAGTTTCGATACAGGCGTCAAGAACGCTCATGTTCACGAAGGCCGAACCTACGTTGATCACGATCTGCGAGCCCGTCGCGCGGATCAGGTCTGCCACCGCTGCGCTGTCCATCGCATCCAGCGCATGAGTTTCCAGAACGCCCTGACCTTTCAGACTGCCCTTCTCGCGGATGCTGGCAACAATCCCATCGCATTTGGCCAGTGTTCGCGAGGCGATATGGATGTCACCCAGCACATCATTGTTCATCGCACATTTGTGCGCCACAACCTGAGCGACGCCCCCGGCGCCGACAATCAGAACGTTCTTTTTCATTGACCCATGCACCCCCTTTGGGTTTCCCGATGAAGGCCCTTCACGACAGGGCCGCGACAAAATCCTGATAGCCGAAATCGCGTTGCAGCCGGATGGTCCCATCCAGTTCGCGCACCGCGATCGCAGGCATCTTCACGCCATTGAACCAGTTCTTCTTGACCATTGTGTAACCGGCCGCGTCCTGAATGCTCAGCCGGTCGCCGGGTTTGAGCGCCTCGGCAAAGCGAAACTCGCCAAAGATGTCGCCAGCCAGACAGGACTTGCCGCAGATCATCCATTCCTCGGGGCCCGCATTCGGCAAGATCTTGGCCGATTGGCGATAGATCAAGAGGTCCAGCATATGGGCCTCGATCGAACTGTCGACGATGGCCAGGTTCTTGCCGTTGTAAAGCGTATCCAGCACACTGACCTCGAGCGTCGCCGCCCCGGTGATCGCGGCCTCGCCGGGCTCCAGATAGACTTGGACGCCGTTTTCGTCGGCAAAGCGTTTCAGCCGCTCGGCCAACCTGTCCAACGGATAGCCTTCACCGGTGAAATGGATTCCGCCGCCGAGGCTGATCCAGCCCATCCTGCGGATCAAAAAACCAAACCGCTGTTCGATATGACCCAGCATTGCGTCGAATCGCTCGAAGTCGGCATTCTCGCAATTGTTGTGGAACATCAACCCTGTAATCTGGTCCGCGATCGCTGCGATGCGCTCGGGATCATGCTCGCCCAGCCGCGAGAAAGGTCGTGCAGGGTCGGCCAGATCAAACCCCGAAGTGGACACTCCCGGATTGACCCGCAACCCCCGCACATGCCCGCGCGACACCGATTCGAACCGGCTCAACTGGCCGATGGTGTTGAACAGAATCTTGTCCGAATGCGCCAGAACCGCGTCGATCTCGTCATCCGCGTAGGCGACCGAATAGGCATGCGTCTCGCCACCGAATTTCTCATGGCCCAGCCGTACCTCGAAAAGCGAACTTGACGTGGTGCCGTCCATGTATTGTGCCATGAAATCGAACACGCCCCAGGCGGCAAAGCATTTCAGCGCCAGAAGCGAGCGCGCACCCGAGGCTTCTCGCAGCCAAGCAATCTTCTCCATGTTCGGCAAAAGCCGGCCCTTGTCGATCAGGTAATATGGGGTGGCAAGCATGGCGGGCCCTTCCGGCAACTGGGGTCGAAAGCGCGCGTACAGGCGCGGAGCGCTGATAGTGCCATCCGCCCCCCCATGCAACTCGTTTCCTTTGCCGAGCCGAATGAGCAATCTATGGTTGTATCTATTGACTTGAAGGTCTCAGATCTAACGCTACCCTCGTAGCCATGTATTAGGGCATCTGGTGGAAAAGCGCTGCGTGTTACGATTTCCAAGGCGTGAGCCTGGCCGGCCGAGGTGCATGATCCTCGCATGGTTTCGTCTGCCGATGGCACGCCGTTGCTCCTACGCCGGTTGGCAGCGGACAAGGCGAGCGAAGCGGTCGTCTTAGTTGGGCACGGACGAACGGTGCATTCCGGACTCCTTGACGGGCCCATGCGTACTATTGCGCAGGCCAGAGTCGGCGCCGGGGTCGGCTACCCGCGTGGGCATGACAGTTCGGTTTCCGCTCGGACACAGCCCGCTCATCTCGAGCCGGTGGGAGGCTGGCGTCATCTTCTTGAGGATATGGCGGCCTTCTCCCGCGTCGCTTTTGACGGAGTCGAGCCCGATCGCCGCCTACTGGTCCGCGGCACCTTTTCCAGCCGACTGATGCTGGAACTCGTCAGTCGAGACCCGGAACTGGTCAGACATCTTGTCACGGCAGGCCGCTTCCCCGTCAGCCAACCATCCTGCGCATCGCCAGCGTTTTCCTTTGCATGCGGGCACTAACCCGTCCGCTGGATCGGTCAGATCCACAGATCCTGCACCATCTCTACAGCTTCCTGCGTGTACAATTGCCCGCAGGTTCGGATGACATCGACGCCGTCCCGGACGATCCCGAGGTAGTGCGCGCGATCCGTACGGGTCCGCGCGGCTTTCCGACTCCGAACCTGGGCTATTGCCTGCCTGTCGTGACGGCGGCCCTCCCCTGGTTCTCTGGAAAGTCCTCGGGCCACGCGCCCCCTGCCCTGCTGCCCACAACTCTGGATGCCTATCTTTCCGCCCTCCAGTCGCTGGGACTTTCCCAATCGAGCGGCGGCCTGCCCAGGTATCGGCGCTGATCGATCAGCTCCATGCCGCGCTCGATGATGATTCGCGCTGGATCGAGCCAACAAACCGCATTGCTCTCGCGCCCCAAACCGACGGGAATGCGCTACGGGTCAATCTCTATCACTGAGCGAGATTGCTGGCGCTCGCCTATGGGCTGACATAGCAGAAGGGGATTGTGGCCCTCCACCTCGCCGAAGGCTTGTCCAACGCCGCGATCCTCCGGGCCATGGCGGTCAGCGAGAACACGTTGCGCAGCCACTTGAGGCGAGCCTTCGAAAAGAGCGGCGCAACGAACCGACCCGAAGTGTCGCATTGCGTCATGGCAGTCCCGCGGGGCTGTTAGGTGGATGACGTGCTTCCTGCACTGGACTCAGACCCGCCACAACTCTGATCCAGACCAAGCCGCATGCGCGCTGCTGTGCATTCTGCGGCGCTATTGCACAGCACCCTTGATGGTCGTCGCGCCCCAAAGTTACCGGCCGGTAACTGACATCAGGTTACCGACCGGTAACCGATCACCCCTTGAGCACAGCATTGAAAGCCTGGATTGCTCGTTCCAACTGCGCGCGGTCAAGCGACACGAAGTCAAGGGGCGCCTTGATCCGCATTTCTCCCGTGCGCGCAGTGATCTTGCTGTCACCGACACGAAACTCCAATTTGCGGCCTTGGGCCGGACGATCGACGAGCGGCGCCAAGGGTCGGGCAAAGGCATTCAACACCCGGGTCTGCGCAGCCTCATCCTCACACCCTGCCACAGCCAACCGCAATGCCCTGCGCTCCTCTGGCGAAGCGGAGGAAATTCGACGAGACACCTCGACCCCAAGGTCACGCGCAAGCGCGCGAGGGAAGGGGAGGGCGCCGTCGAGTTCATGCATCAACACCACGAAGGCGCGAATATAGGAACGCTTGACCTTGTGCAAAGCGCGGTACAGACGGTTCACGGCGTCATCCGCGCTCGCGATTCCGGCCAAGGGGTCACGCGCCAGTTCCAGCGCGATCTGCGCCATCTCGGCAAAACTGAGATCCTCGCGGATGACGTTCTCTTCCACCATGTCGAGGTAGAGATCCGCGCGATCGCCCCCACCCGAAGAAACCCGCGCCAGTACCGTCCGGAAGCGGGGATCGCCAGTCTCATCTTGCAACTGACGCAACGCGGTCACCCGCCGCCAGCCGGCTTTCAACTGCCACTGACCATCATCGCCAACGAACACCTCAACCGGTTCGCGCTGACCGCGCTCGCGGATCGAAGCTTTTAGTTCTTCCATCGCATCCGAGGCCGCGACCGCCTCCAGATCCAGCCGGTCCCGGGGCAGGGCGGACACACCGATGGAGTCCAGTGGCAGGGACAGGATCACCCGTCCTTCCTCACGTGCTGCGCGGAACTCGCGGGCGTCCTGCGCATTCTGCCGACGCTGTTCAACCAGCGCGTCGCTCGCCTCCTGTGCGCTGGCAGCGAC
>CALEZJ010000422.1 GCA_937927885.1 uncultured Paracoccaceae bacterium
GAGACAGGCCCCAGGGTGATACGATCCCGGTCGGGGATTTCGACGGCGTTGTCGGCGGCCTCGACCGCCTCGTCGACGCGGGCGGCAAAGTTCTTGGCCTCGTCGCGCACGATCTCCCGTGCGAGCCCGAAATCGCGTGCGGTGTCACGCACCGTGTCGCGCACCGATTGCAGCGCCACCGCCACGACCTGGGCCGACAGCGCCATGTCCAGCGGCGACAACCGGTCAAGGCGCAGCCAGTGGATGACCAGTCTGAGCGTGGTGCCCTGCACGATCAGCGTGAACAGCGTGAATCCGGTGGCGACGATGCCGACCTGACGCTTGATCTCGACCGGGATGCGAAAGCTTTCGGTGACGGCCAGCGCCAGCGCCAGCGTGACCGCGCCGCGCAACCCGCCCCAGAGGATCGCCGTGCGCTGGCGGGTATCGACCCGGGGCGACAGCCTGAGGCGACCGAGGAGCGGCAGCAGGCCAAAGAGGATGCCCGCCCGCGCCACAAGGGTTGCGACAACGGTGATGGCCACCAGCACCGCGTCATAGGGCTGTGCATTGGCCATCAGCCGCGGGATCAGCAGGGCGGCCAGCACAAAGATCAGCCCCCCCGCCCAATATCCCAGCAGGTCCCAGGTGTCGCGCAGCTTGGTCAGGCTGGGTGGCGACAGGGCGCCCGGCGCGTGGAAGTTCAGCGCAAGGCCCGCGGCCACAACCGCGATTACCCCGGAAACCCCCAGCGCCTGTTCGGCAGCGATATAGACCGCATAGGGCAGCGCGACCGACAGCGAGATCTGCCCCAGCGGGTGCTCGTCGAACCGGGCGATGGCGGACAGGGCAAGGCGCCCCGCGAACCAGCCGAACACCGAGCCACCGACCACCAGCCACG
The DNA here is from genome assembly GCA_937927885.1 of uncultured Paracoccaceae bacterium. GTDB lineage: Bacteria > Pseudomonadota > Alphaproteobacteria > Rhodobacterales > Rhodobacteraceae > Pararhodobacter. Next base: position 881 of record CALEZJ010000422.1, read on the forward strand.
GGAATTGCACCGCGACGTCGCGCAGTTGCGGGTTGGGGATGCCGATGGCGACGAAGGAGAAGAAGAGGCCAAAGAGCGCGATGGCGGCGGCATCGTTCAGCAGGCTCTCGCCCTCGACGATCCGCGCGAGGCGGGGAGGGGCCGGCGTCGAGCGAAAGATCGACACCACCGCCGAAGGATCGGTGGTCGACACGATGGCGCCGATCATCAGGCAGCCGAACAGCGAGATCCCCGCCCAGGGCATCAATGCCCAGCCCACGACCAGGGTGCTGACCACCACTGCGACGACGGCCAGAAGCAGGATCGGCACCCAGTCATCGAGCATCCGGCGCAGGTCGATCGTCAGCGAGACCTGAAAGATCAGCGTCGGCAGGAAGACATACAGAAACAGGCTGGAGCGGATCGGCAGGGTGCGGATCGTCTCGGCGGTGGCGGCCAGGAATTCCGACCCCGCGACCAGCGGCAGGGCCGCCGAGGCCGCGCCGATGGCAATCCCGATCAGCGCCAGGATCACTGTCGCGGGCAGGCGCAGGCGCTGCGCCAGCGGCTCGGACAGGCCGATGACGGCAAACAGGGCAGCTGCGACGGCGACAACGGCAACAATGTTCATCGTTCAACCCTAAACCATAACCCCCCGCAGCGACAGCGCCCGGGGAGTCACGTTTCGGTAACACTCTGAAACAAAGGCAGTTTCAGCCCAGTCGGGCGACAGCGGCAGCGGTGTCCAGCATGCGGTTGGAAAAGCCCCATTCGTTGTCATACCAGGCCAGAACGCGGACCATCGTCCCCTCCAGCACCTTGGTCTGGTCCAGCGCGACGATGGACGAACGCGGGTCATGGTTGAAATCGACCGAGACATTCGCGAACCTTGTCACGCCCAGGATGCCCTTGAGCGGGCCCTCGGCAGCGGCGGCTGACAGGGCGGCGTTGATCTCGTCGGCACTGGTTGGGCGCGCGGCCTCGAAGGTGAGGTCCACCGCCGAGACATTCGGCGTCGGCACCCGGATCGCCACGCCGTCGAGCTTGCCGTTCAGGTCGGGCAGCACCAGCCCCACCGCCTTGGCCGCGCCGGTCGATGTGGGGATCATGCTGAGCGCCGCAGCGCGGGCGCGATAGAGGTCCTTGTGCAACGTGTCCAGCGTCGGCTGGTCGCCGGTATAGCTGTGGATCGTGGTCATGAAGCCCTTGACGATGCCGACCGTGTCATGGAGCACCTTGGCCACCGGGCTGAGGCAGTTCGTCGTGCAGGACGCATTCGAGATGATCCGGTCCTCGGGACGCAGGCTGGAGTGGTTGACTCCATAGACCACGGTACGGTCCGCTCCCTTCGAGGGGGCCGAGACGAGGACGCGGGTTGCGCCGTTCTCCAGATGGATGCGGGCCTTGTCGGCGTCGGTGAAGACGCCCGTGCATTCCAGCACAACGTCCACATCCTGCCATGGCAGTTCGGCGGGGTTGCGCAGCGCGGTGACGCGGATCGGCCCCTGGCCAACGTCCATCCAGTCGGGACCGGTGGCCACCTCGCCCGGAAAACGACCATGCACCGAGTCGAATCGCATCAGATGGGCGTTGGTTTCCACCGGGCCCAGATCGTTGATCGCCACCACCCGCAGATCGTCGCGGCGCTGATCCATCAGGGCGCGCAACACGAGGCGCCCGATGCGCCCGAAACCATTGATGGCGAGGGTGGTGGTCATGGTCGCTCTCCCGCTGGAATACGCGGTCGCGCTAACACATGTTATCGCTAACGTCAATCGGCGCGCAAAAGGCCGCCCCTGGAGGCGGCCTGACATGGCGGTTCAAAAGCGCGTCAGGATCGCGGTGTCAGATCAACCGCCCCATCGCCCCGGCAACATCGGCCATGCGGCAGGAAAAGCCCCATTCGTTGTCATACCAGGCCAGCACGCGGACGGTGCGCTTGCCGACGACCTTGGTCTGGTCGGGGGCGAAGATCGACGAATGGGTGGTGTGGTTGAAGTCGATCGAGACCTTTGGCTCGGGGTCATAGGCCAGCACATGGCCCATCGAGCCCGCCGCGGCCTCGCGCATGATCTCGTTGATGTCTGCGACCGTGACATCCTTGCCCGCGACAAAGGTCAGGTCCACCGCCGAGACATTGGGCGTGGGCACGCGGATCGCCGTGCCGTCAAGCCGACCCGCCAGTTCCGGCAGAACCTCGCCCAGTGCCTTGGCGGCGCCGGTCGAGGTGGGGATCATCGCCATCGCCGCCGAGCGCGCGCGGTAGAGGTCCTTGTGCCGGCGGTCCAGTGTGGGCTGATCGCCGGTATAGCTGTGGATCGTGGTCATGATGCCCGATTCGATGCCCACCGCGTCGTTGAGCACCTTGGCCAGCGGCGCCAGGCAGTTCGTCGTGCACGACCCGTTCGACACCACAAGGTGCTCGGGCAGCAGGCTGCGGTGGTTCACGCCGTATACGATGGTCTTGTCGGCGCGCTTCGCCGGGGCCGAGACCAGCACGCGCTTGGCGCCGCGCCCCAGATGCACGGCGGCCTTGTCCCGGTCGTTGAACTTGCCGGTGCATTCGAGCACCACGTCAACGCCTTCCCAGTCCAGTTCGTCGGGGTTGTAGGTCGACATCACCCGGATCGGTCCGCGACCCAGGTCCAGCGTGTTGCCCTCAACCCGCACGGTGCCAGGGAAACGGCCATGGACCGAATCGTATTTCAACAGATGCGCGTTCGTTTCGATGGGTCCGGTCGCGTTGATCGCCACCACCTCGACATCGTTGCGCGCGCTTTCGGCGATATGGGCCAGCGTGCAGCGCCCGATGCGTCCGAAACCGTTGATGCCGATGGTGATGGTCATGGGTGCGTCTCCGATGCGGGGCCAGGATGCAGGGGCGAGGCAGACGGGGTGCAGGATGCACGGGGCCGTTGCGGTGCTGGTCAGGCTATACCGGCTGAAAGGTGGCTAAGAAAGGGCGAAAAGCGATTGTTCGCAAGACGTTAGCGCAAACCCTCGTGTGGCGGCACCTGTTAACGGTAACGAATGGCCGCCCGGGGACGGCCGAGTCGGCATTGCAAACCGCCCACCGCCTGTCTATGTGGGACACTCAACCCAGCCGGTCGCGCCCTGTCTTGTTCACAATCTTCATCACGCTCTATCTTGTCGCGCTGAACCTGGTGGCCTTCGCGGCCTTTGCCTGGGACAAACGCGCCTCGATCCGCGGCGACTGGCGGG
>CALEZJ010000423.1 GCA_937927885.1 uncultured Paracoccaceae bacterium
CCCTGAATTCAAAAAATGAACCCATCACAGGATTGCTGAAACAGAGCCCCATCGGTGCCAGAGAGGCAATGTCAGCAGTTTTCGCGCAGATAGACGCCGACTGGTGTGAGCGTGGCCGAGACCTTGCGCTCGAGTCTCTGATAGGCTTGCGCGATGACCTGAATGGCGGTTTCGATCTCCAGCAGGGGATTCTGGTCGATCACCGCGTCGATGGCACCACGTTGAAGCAAGGCGCGCCGGTCTTCGGTCAGTTCATGGGTGACGAAGACGACCTGCTGCAAGCGGTGCAAGCGTTCCAGCGCGGCCACGACCGCAAGCGCGCCGGCCGAGGCGTTGTAGATGCCGCGGATCGAAGGGTGCTGCCTCAGCTCTCGCCAGACCAGATCGCCGGCGATCTCGCCCTGTTCATGGCTTTCAAATTCGGCTAGGATCCTGCATCCGGGAAAACGCTCGGACAGGACGGCGCGAAAGCCGGCGCGGCGTTCCTCGTGCCCGATCATGCTGAACATCCCCGCGATCAGGATGATGTCTCCGCCCGATTCGCCAAGAAAGCGGCCCATCAACTCGCCCGCCAGCCGCCCCGCGCGGTGATTGTCCGGTCCGACATAGATGGCGCCCCGGCAGGCGATGTCCGTGGCCAGCGTCACCACGGGCTTGCCTGCGGCGGCGATGTCATCCAGCACGCGAACAAGTCGGTCGTCATGGGCAAGGCAGACGATGACTGCGTCGTGATCGGCGGCGATGCCGCGCAGCCTGTCCGCCGTCCGTGCAGGCAAGACGGGGTCGATGTGAAAGATCCGGGTCTGGATGTTGAACGGGTCGGGGCCGCGATTGCTGTCGTCGATCGCGGCTTTCAGGGCGGCATGATAGGGGTTCGCCGGCGGCTGGATGAAAGCCGCGACCCGCAATGTGCGCGCGACGCGCATGTCCAGCGCGCGGTCAAGGCGCAGGCGCCGGGCGGCGGCATAGACCCGGCGCTCCTTGTCCTCGGCCACGCCGCCGCGATTGTTCAGCACCCGGTCCACGGTCGCAGCGGAAACCTCTGCCTCGCGCGCCACATCCGCCGCTGTCACCTTGCGTCCCATTGCCTGAACCTATGATGAAATTTCCTCAAGAATGGCATTTGGCCCCGCGCCGCGCAATCGTAATTCTGTCCCCTGGGACCGACGTGTCCAAGGAGGGGAATCATGATCAGACTTGCTTGTTTCGGCGCCGGCCGGATCGGCCGGGTGCATGCGCTGAACGCCGCCGCGCAGCCCGGTGTCGCATTGGCCTGGCTGGCTGATCCGGTCGCCAGTGCCAAGCGTGATGCGCTGGCAGCGCAGACCGGGGCCGGCATCGCCGATCCCGACAGCATTTTCGCCGACAAGACGGTTGACGGGATCATCATCGCCAGTTCCACCGACAGCCATGCGGAACTGCTGCTGCGGGCGGCGGAAGCCGGCAAGGCGGTGTTCTGCGAAAAGCCGATCAGCCTGGACACGGCGCTGACCGATGAGGTGATGCGCAGGGTCGAGGCATCGGGCATTCCCTGCATGCTGGGCTTTCAGCGCCGCTATGACCGCAGCTTCCGCAGCTTGCGCGACCGCATCGCCTCGGGCGTCAGCGGGCCGCTGGAGCAGGTGGTGATGTTCTCGCGCGATCCCTCGCCGCCGCCACGCGCCTATGTCGAGACTTCGGGCGGGATGTTCCGCGACTCATCCATCCATGACGTGGACATGGCGCGCTTCCTGCTGGATGAACCCATCGCCTGCGTCTACGCCACCGGCGCCTGCCTGATCTCGCCCGAGATCGGCGCGGCGGGGGATGTGGACAGTGTGATGATCACGCTGGTCTCGGCCTCGGGGCGACAGGCGCAGATCACCGCCTGTCGGCGCGGCCCGATGGGTTACGACCAGCGGCTTGAGGCGCTTTGCGCGAATGAGGTGCTGACGGTCGGCAACCAGTCGCAATCCACGCTGTCCGTCACCTCGCCGCAGGGCACGCTTGCCGCCCCACCCGAGAATTATTTCATCGAACGCTTTGCCCAGGCTTACCGTGATGAGATGACGGCCTTTGTCGCGCTGATCCGCGACGGAACGCAGCCGCTGGCAGGTATTCGCGACGGTTACGAGGCTCAAAGGCTGGTCGAGGCCGCCGTGAAATCGGCGAAAACCGGGCAGGTTGTCCGGCTGGATGAGGGGCTGTGATGGATTTCCTGCCTCAAGGTGTGCGGCTGGCGGTCAGCCCGCTGTCCTGGACAAATGACGTGCTGCACGATCTGGGCGGCGACACGCCGGTCGAAACCTGTCTGCGTGACGTTGCGCAAGCGGGCTATCGGGGCGTGGAACTGGGCCGCCTGTTCCCGCGCGATGTCGCTGTACTTGGGCCGCTTCTGGCGGCGCACGGGCTGTCGCTGGCCTCGGGCTGGTATTCCGGCGAACTGGCCGAGCGGGATGTCGTCGCCGAAAAGGCTGCTGCGCGCGCCCATGCCGCTTTGCTGCGCGCCATGGGCTGCAAGGTCATGGTCTATGGCGAGGTCGCGATGATGGCGGGTGACGCGCCGCTGGACGCACCGATGTCGGGGCGGCTGCGGATCGGTGATGTCGTCGCCTATGCCAGCCGCCTGACCGAGTTCGCGGCATGGCTGGCCGGTGAATACGGGCTGCGGCTGGCCTATCACCATCATCTGATGATGGTGGCTGAAACCTTTGACGAGATCGCGGCGATCTTCGACCGGACGGGGCCGGATGTGGGGCTGTTGCTGGACACCGGCCATGCCGCGGCGGCGGGCTTTGACTATACGTGGCTGCTGGACGCCTTTCCCGAACGCATTGTCCATATCCATCTGAAGGACATGCGCGGCGGGGTCATGGCGCGCATCCGCTATACCGATGCCAGCTTCAATCAGGGTGTCCGCGCCGGCATGTTCACCGTGCCGGGCGAAGGTGTGATAGATTTCGCCCCGCTGGCCCGCTTTGTCCGCGACAGCGGCTGGCGGGGCTGGATGGTGGTCGAGGCCGAACAGGATCCGGCCCTTGCCCCGCCCCTGCCCGCCGTGACGCGCGGGCTGGCCCATATCCGCGACATTTTCCGCAAAGAGGTAGCCGAATGAAAACGCTGAATATCGGTCTGATCGGATCGGGCTTCATGGGACAGGCCCATGCCGACGCCTTCCGCCGCGCCGGGCTGCTTTACAAGGATCTGCCAGCGCTGCCCCGGCTGAGCATGCTGGCCGATGCGACGCCTGAACTGGCCACTGACGCCGCCGCGCGCTTCGGTTTCGAGCGATCCACCGGCGACTGGCGCGAACTGGTCAACGACCCTCAGGTGGATGTGGTGGACATCACCTCGCCCAATGCCATGCACCATCAGATGGCGCTGGCGGCCATCGCGGCGGGCAAGCATGTCTATTGCGAAAAGCCGCTGTCGGTTACCGTGGCCGAGGCCGAAGAAATGACCGCCGCAGCCCGCGCCAAGGGCGTCAGGACCATGGTCGCCTTCAATAACGTCAAGACCCCGGCCGCCATGCTGGCGAAACAGATCATCGACGCCGGAGAGATCGGCACGCCGATGCGCTTTCGCGGCTGGTTCGATCAGGGGTTCTTCAACGATCCCGACCTGCCGTTTTCCTGGCGCTGCACCCGCAAGGAGGCCGGATCGGGCGCGCTTGGCGATCTGGGCAGCCATGTGATCTCGGTGGCGCAATATCTGATGGGCGATGTCGAGGCGACCATCGCCCAGACTCAGACCTTTTTTCCCACTCGCCCGGTGCCGCAGGGCGTGGCGGGCTATTCGGCCAAGGCGGCGGCGGATGCCGAGCGCCGTGCGGTCGAGAACGAGGACCAGATACAGGCCATGGTCCGCTTCACCTCGGGCGCGGGGGGCACCATCGAGGCGTCGCGCGTTGCCGCCGGCAAGGTCTTCGGCATCTATTGGGAAGTGTCGGGCACCGAAGGCACGATCATCATGGATGGTGAGCGGTTCAACGAGCTGAAAGTCTCGCGTTTCGGCGATGAAAAGCGCGACCGGGGCTTCAAGACGCTGCTGGCCGGATCGCAGGTGCCACAATTCGCGGCCTTCTTCCCCTTCGACTTCGCGGGCGGCGGGCTTGGCTATTTCGACGTGAAGGTGATCGAGGTGCGCGACGTGATCGACGGTATCTGCGGGGCCGGCTGCGACCCGGATTTCGGGTTCGGGCTACAGAAC
>CALEZJ010000424.1 GCA_937927885.1 uncultured Paracoccaceae bacterium
GCCGCGATGCGCGCGGTGCCGATCGTGGCATCGGGCAAGGCGACCAGGAATTCCTCGCCGCCGATCCGCGCGACCAGATCGGTGGGGCGCATGTTTTCGCGCAGGCGCGACGCGACAGCTTCGAGCACGGCGTCCCCGGCAGCATGCCCGAAGGTGTCATTCACCGTCTTGAACCGGTCGAGGTCCAGCACCATCACGGCAAACCGCCGACCGGTCTCGCGCGCCTGATTGGCGATGCGGTCCAGATGCGCCAGCGCGTAGCGGCGGTTGAACAGCCCGGTGAGCGGATCGGTCACCGCCAGTTTCAGCCCCTGATTCACCGCCCGGCGCAGATCGTCCGCGCGCCGTTTGCGCTGGATGTGCAGCATGATGCGCAGCGCGGTTTCCTGCGGGTCGAGCGGCAGGGTCAAAAGGTCATTGGCCCCGACATCGAGCGCCATCGCCGCCGTATCCGGATCGGCCTCGTGCAGGGCCAGCGCGATGGCGGCGTGGCGGCTTTGCATCCGCGAGCGCAGGTCCGCCACCAGTCGCTGCCCCGAGCCGTGACTGCCGAGGTCGGCGGCGATCATGTAGAAATCCGGCAGCGCGGCCTCGGGCGTGTCGCCCAGCGCGGCCGAAGGGGACAGGATCGAGACCCGCGCCTTCAGATGCGGGGCCAGGGCGGCGCGCCAGCCCATCGCGATGGCGGGATCTGCGGCAATCAGACCGACGCGGGGCGGCAGGGCAAAGACAGTCTCGGCCTCGGCGAGGGCCATCTCGCCCCAGGTTTCCGACCGCAGCCGCAATTCGGTTTCCGTTTCACGCGCCCGCATCAGGCTGCGGATGCGGGCCAGCAGGATCACTTCGTTCAGGGGCTTGGTCAGGAATTCGTCCGCCCCCGCCTCGAGCGCGCGCAAGCGGCTGGCGCGATCGCCCGAAGCCGTGATCACCACGATCGGAATGTGCTGGGTTGCCGGATCGGCGCGCAACCTGCGACAAACCTCGATCCCGGAAATGTCGGGCAGCATCATGTCGAGCAGGATCAGCGTCGGCGCTTCGCTGCGCGCCACCTCCAGCGCGGCAAGGCCGGAAGCCGCCTGCACGGTCTCATGGCAAGCTGCGTTGAGCTTGACCTTGAGGATGATCCGGTTGGTCGCCAGATCATCGACGATGAGAATTTTGCCCGACATCTACCATCACCTTGCCCCGGCCGGTTCGGGAGGCTATCGATTGTCCCAGCCGCCCGGCCTCTGACCTTGACCCTAGGCGCAAATGGTTAACGAAGTCTTTACATTTTCCCAGACGCGAGGCCGGGAGTGACGCGAGACGCTGCAGAAACCTTTGCCGCCCGCGTGTTGGCCTGGCTTGCCGCGGACCCCGAGCGGTTGGGCGTCTTTCTGGCCTGGTCCGGCCAGTCCCCGTCCGGGCTGGCGGCGCGGATCGCCGACCCGGGCGTTCTTCTGGCCGCTGTCGATTTCCTCATGCTTGACGAGGCGCAGTTGATCGAGGCCTGCGCGGCGCTGGGCGTTCCCCCTGAAACCCCGATGCGGGCGCGCGCGGCGCTGCCCGGCGGCGATGACCCGCACTGGACCTGACCCATGCAGAACATTCGCGCGATCCTGTTCGACAAGGATGGAACGCTCTTTGATTTTCAGGCGACCTGGGGCCGCTGGGCGCGCAATTTCCTGCAGGCCAAGGCAAAGGGTGATCCGGCCCTGGTGGCGCGGATGGCCGAGGCGATGGATTTCGACCTCGAGGCGGGGCGATTCCGGCCCGGTTCGCTGGTGATCGCGGGAACCGGACGCGATGTCGCCGAGTTGCTGGCGCCGATCCTGGGCCATGATGTCGCCCCGCTCGAGGCCGAGATCGCCCAGACCGCGGCACTGGTTCCCCTGGCAGAGACCGTCCCGCTGGACCCGCTGCTGGCCCGTCTCAGGGCGGCCGGGCTGCGTCTGGGGGTGGCCACCAACGATTATGAAACGGTGGCGCACCGGCATGTCGACGAGGTCAGGGAACACTTTGATTTCATTGCCGGGTTCGATTCCGGTCACGGGGCAAAGCCGGGGCCCGGCATGCTTCTGGCCTTTGCCCGGGCCTGCGGGCTGGCCCCGCACCAGGTGCTGATGGTCGGCGATTCGCGCCACGATCTGGCGGCGGGGCGGGCGGCGGGCATGCCCACGCTGGCCGTGCTGACCGGGGTGGCCGAAGCCGGGGATCTGGCCGATCTGGCCGATGCCGTGCGCCCGGATATCGGGCATCTGCCCGATTTGCTGGGATTGACGTAATCGCGTTTGCGAATTCTTAGGGACTTGGCGCCACGCTCGGCTTGTTTGAACAACGAGTGGCGGCGATGCACGGTCTTGTCAACAAATCCCTTCAGACCTTTCTGGTCGACACGTTCGGCATGGCCGCCTGGCAGGAGATCGCGCATCGCTCCGGCGTGGCGCAGGCTTTGGGGCCGGACGGGTTCGAAAGCATGCAGATCTATGACGACAGCCTGACCGAGGCGCTGGTCGATGCCGCGGTCGCGGTGCTGCACTGTCCGCGCGACTCCCTTCTCGAGGATATGGGGACCTATCTGGTCTCGAACGAACGGATGGAACCGCTGCGTCGGCTGCTGCGCTTCGGGGGGGTCAGCTTTACCGATTTTCTGTTTTCCCTGGACGAGTTGCAGGGTCGCAGCCGCCTGGCAGTGCCCGATTTCACCATGCCCGATCTCACCCTTGAAGAAGGGGGGCTGGGCCAGTTCACCCTCGTCTGCCGGGGCGGTCTGGCCGGGTTTGGCCATGTCATGGTCGGGATCCTGCGGGCGCTGGCGGACGATTACGGCGCGCTCGCCGTGCTCGACCTGGGTGCCGCGGCCCCGGGCGAGGAGCGTATTGTGATCGAGGTGCATGATCCGGCCTTCCATGTCGGGCGGCGATTCGACCTGGCGGCGGAGACCCGGTGATGGACGGGGATCCCCGCCCGCCGGGATTCGGGCTCGGCGCCGCGGCGCTGGGGCAGCTGATGCCGATGTACCTGTGGCTGGATGCCGGGTGCAGGATCTGCGGGATCGGCCCCACGATGCGCAAGCTGCTCGGCGACGCGGTGCTGGGTCAGACGCTCGACAGTGTCTTTGTGCTGCGTGTGCCGCGGCGCGCCGATCACGCGGGCGCCCTGCTGCGCGCGCAGCGCCTGCTGATGAAGCTGCGCGATCCCCCCGGCACGGCATTCAAGGGCACAGCGGTTCCGCTTTCCGGGCCGGAAGGTGTGCTGGTCAACCTCTCGTTCGGCTATGCCGTGCGCGAGGCCGTGCGCGATCACGAACTCTCGGCGACCGATTTCGCGCCGACGGATCTGGCGATCGAACTCCTCTACCTGCACGAGGCCAAGCGTGCCGTGATGGGCGAGGTGACGCGCATGGCCGACCGGTTGCAGGGCGCCAAGGCCCGGGCCGAGGCCCAGGCGGTCACCGATGCGCTGACTGGACTGGGCAATCGGCGCGCGATGGAAATGACACTGGAGAAACTGCTGCAATCGGGTCAGGGATTTGCCCTGCTGCATCTCGATCTCGACTATTTCAAGCAGGTGAACGACACGCTGGGCCATGCAGCGGGCGATCATGTGCTGTGCGAAACCGCCGCGCGGCTGCGCGCCAGCGTGCGCGGGGACGATCTGGTTACACGGGTGGGGGGCGATGAATTCGTCATCCTGCTGGCCGGGGTCCATGATCCGGCGCCGTTGCGCCGGGTCGGCGCACAGATCCTGCGGCGCATGTCCGGGCCGATCACCTTTCAGGATCAGCCTTGCCGTGTCGCGATTTCCATCGGAGCGGTCCTGCGCCAGCCCGGCGAGGCGATCGTCGGCGATGCCCTGCTGGCACGCGCCGATGCGGCGCTTTACGCATCGAAAAAGGCCGGCCGCGCCCGGTTGAGCCTGGGCCTGCCTGACGGCAGCGCGCAGGACATGGTGTCCGAGTGCGACCTCGATGCGGGAGAGGCGCCGTGACGTTGCGGCTCTCGGGGCTGATCCGGGCCCTCGATGCGCTCCGCTCCCGTTTCCGGACGGCCCTGTTCATGGCGCGCAAGTTCCGGACCCTGGCCAGATTGGACCATGCCTCTTCGCCGGGTCCAATCCACGGGCGGGGGCAGTCAGGTCTTGATGACCAGACCGCCGGGAAGGGTGCTCAGTCGCTCGACGCCGGTCTGGGTGATCAGGATCGGTTCGGTCGTTTCGATCCCGCCGTCCTCCAGCCAGAGGGCCGGCATGAAATGGAATACCATCCCCGGTTGCAGGACGGTTTCGTCCCCGCGCCGCAACGACATGGTGCGCTCGCCCCAGTCCGGCGGATAGCTGAGGCCGATGGAATAGCCCGCCCTGCTGTCCTTGACAAAGCCGTGTCGCCCCAGGGTTTCGGAAAAAGCCACGGCGAGATCATGGCAGGTGGACCCGGGCCGGGCCTTGGCAAGCACCGCCTCGGTCGCCTCGGCCACCGCAGCTTCCGCGCGACGGTACAGGGTGGGCGGTTCGCCAAAGAACAGCGTGCGCGACTGCGGGCAGTGGTATCGGCGATAAACCCCTGCAATTTCAAAGAAATGCGACTCCGCACGCTGCATGGGCCGGTCGTCCCAGGTCAGATGCGGCGCGGTTGCGTCCAGCCCGGACGGGGCCATCGGCACGATCGCGGCGTAATCCCCCCAGTGACCGTCTGCGCCCAGAACTGCGGTGCGCAGGATCTCGGCCACCAGTCTGTTCTTGGCAAGCCCCGGCTCGGCCACCTCCAGGATGCGTCGGTGCATCGCCTCGACGATACGCGCAGCGCGGCGCAGGCGCTCGATTTCGGCAGGCGACTTCACGGCGCGCTGCCAATTCACCAACCCGGTTGCATCCGCCAGCGTGATCTGCCCTGCCAGGACCGCGTGGGCCTTGGCCGAGTAATAATAGTTGTCCATCTCGACCCCGACACGCCCCTTGGCCCAGCCGTGATCGGCGATCACGCGGATCAGATCCTCCATAGGGTGTTTGGCGGGGTTCTGCACATAGGTATCATCATACCCCAATATCTGATCCGCGCCCATCCAGACCGTGCGCCGCGCTCCGGCCGCGTCCATGCCACGCCCCCACCAGAGCGGCGCGCCACTGGGCCCCACCACAACCGCCTGATACACATAGAACGACCAGCCATCATAGCCGGTCAGCCATGCCATGTTCGACGGGTCTGAAATGACCAGCGAATCGAGCCCTTTCGCGGCCATCGCCGCCCGGACCCTGACAAGGCGCGCGTCATATTCGGCGCGGGAAAACGCGGCTGCGTCCATGGAACCTTCCCCTTTTTTCCGAGTGTTGCATGAAGATCGGGGTGTGGGAAGGGGGGCGCCGCCGCGGCCGGGCCGGCTTGCCGGGTTCCGGGTCACACCCCACCCACCAGAGCTGGCGCCCCGGCAACCGGATCAGGGCAGGCACAGGCAAGGTGTGCGGCGGGATCGGAGCAAGGCAAGGATCGGAAAGGCTGCGCGGCCCATCAAGGGCCGGAGCAGGCGCCCCCGAACCATCACGGCGGGTTCCGCGCTAGCCGTCGATCCGCGCGGGCGGGGCGTCCTGATCCAGCCAGATCGTCATCGGCCCGTCATTGACCAGTTCGACGGCCATTTCCGCGCCAAAAACGCCCCGGCCCACGGCAACCCCCTGGGCCTCCAGGTGATCGGCAAACACCTCATACAAGGCGCGGCCCAGATCCGGCGGGGCGGCAGCCGAAAATCCCGGGCGGTTCCCGCGCGAGGTATCGGCCGCCAGCGTGAACTGGCTGACCACCAGAACACCGCCGCCGACCTGTGTCAGCGCGCGGTTCGTCTTTCCCTCGTCGTCGCGAAAGACGCGCAGTTTCAGGATCTTGTCCGCCAATGCGCGGGCGCGGGCCGCGTCATCTCCCGCCATGGCGCAGACCAGTATCATCAAGCCCGGTCCACACCCGCCCACCAATGCCCCATCCACACGGACCGATGCGCGGGTGACCCGCTGGACCAGCGCCCTCATCCCTGCATCTGCGAGACATAATAGACCGCGACGCCGATCACCACGGCAGCCACCACTGCCCCGGCGATCTTCCACGCCGACCAGGGCCGCTCGCCCTGCACCTTGCCGGTCTGGCCGTTGACGACAAACCGATAGGATTTGTCGCGATACCGGTAGGCCGCCATCCAGATCGGCAGCAGCAGGTGCTTGACCTTCTCGTTCTGATGCTCGGTGTCGACCGAATGCACGCGCTGCTCGTCACCGCCGATGTCGCGGCGCACATCCTGTCGGATCACCTCGTCCATCCGGGCGAGGCCCAGGGCATGACCTTCGGGCAGTTGCACGGTGTAACCCTCGGCGCGAAAGCCGGACAGGAACTGGGGATCGTAAGGGGCCAGTTCGCCCAGCATCCAGGGTTCCAGATTGCGGGTGTAATTGGGCGGCAGCGATTGCGCCGCCATCACCAGCACATCGTTGAACTGGCGCGCAACCCGGCCCGAAACGCGGGTCCAGCGGATCTTGCGCACGCGCTCGGTCTCGGTCTTGCCGTTTCGGGTTACGGTGCGGCTTTCGTAATAGGCATCGCCGCGTTCGCCCGTATAGCGGCTGCGTGTGTCGGAATCGAAGGCCCAATAGGGCACATAGAGCCCGTCCAGCCGCGAGCCGTCGGACCGGGCGTATTTCTTCAAGGCATTGGGCGCGAACCACAATCTTCCCAGCCAGTTGCGCATCGCGTCATGGGCCTGCCGTTCGTTCAGCTTGAACGGGAGCACCGCGGCGGGTTTGATCTGGCGTTGCGTGCCGGTGTCGGTGACCACTGGCGAGCCGCAGAACGGGCATTGCGCGGCATGTTGCGCGGGGTCGAATTCGACCTGAGCACCGCAGGTGTTGCACCCCAGAACGCGGTGTTCCTCCATCGCCTGTGGGGGCAGGTGGTTGGCCAGTGCCTCGCGCAGATCGAGGGCGACGAGGGCGGCTGCGCGGTCTTCGTCGCTGAAGGGGATGTCCTGTTCGTGGCCGCAATACTGGCAGGTCAGGCGCCGCTGGCCGGGAGCAAAACGCAGTTGTGCCCCGCATTGGCCGCAGGGAAAGCGGTGGGCGTCAACGGGGGCGCCGGGATCGGTCGTGTCGCTCATGATGTGTCACCCCATGGGCGGCGGAGGCGGGGGCATCGCGGCAAAGAGGCCCGCCAGTGCCGGAACGTCGGCTGCCTTTGCCCAGCCCGCCATGCCCTGCGTCCAGACCATCGAGTCGCGTGTGAACTGTCCCGAGGCCATCATCTGCTGCAACTGACCCGGGGCATAGGGACCCGTGGTCTGGCCATTCACCGCCAGATGGTATTGCGCGGCGGTCGGAGGCGGCGGCGGCGGGGCGGCCGCGGGTTGCGCCGCACCGCCAACGCCCCCCATCGCACTGGCCATCGCCTGGGCCATGCCCATGCCCATCCCCATCCCGAGGCCGGTTCCCATGGCGCTGTCGCCGCTGGCGCCTGCCGCGGCCTGCATGGCCTGGGCGGCCGAGAACTGGGTGTATTTGTGCAGATCGCCCACGATCCCCATCGACGAGCGCTGGTCGAGCACCTTCTCCACCTCGGGCGGCAGCGAGATGTTCTCGATGTAAAGCTCGGGCATCGAGAGGCCGTATTCGGTCAGCGTGGGTTCGATCCCCTGCTGCACGATGCGTGACAGGTCCTGCGTGTTCGCCGCCATGTCCAGCGCGGGAATCCCGCTGGCCGCCAGCGACTGGCTGACCTTTTGCACCACGATATTGCGGATCTGGCCCGCGATTTCATCCTGCGTGAACTCGCCGTCGGTGCCGACGATCTCTTTCATGAACACGCCCGGATCGGTCACCCGGATCGCGTAGCTGCCAAACGCACGCAGGCGCAGCGCGCCGAATTCCGGGTCGCGCAGCATGATCGGGTTCTGCGTGCCCCATTTCAGCCCGGGGAACCGCCGGGTGTTGAGGAAATACACCTCGGACTTGAAGGGCGGGTTGAACCCGTGGCTCCAGTGCTGCAGCGCCGTCATGATCGGCATGTTGTTGGTCTGCAACTCATAAAGGCCAGGGCCGAAGATGTCGGCCATCTGCCCTTCATGGATGAAGACCGCTGCCTGCCCCTCGCGGACGGTCAGCTTGGCGCCCATCATGATGTTGTTGCCGTAGCGTTCGAACCGGTAGACCAGCGTGTCACGGCTGTCATCGAGCCATTCGATGACGTCGATGAACTGGCCTTTGAGGAAGGAAAAAACCATCGGTCGCTCCTGGAAATCGGTCCTGATTATCTGTGGTCAGCTTGCACCGCCCAGAACTTCCGAGGCAATCGAAAAGATCAGCGGGCGGGCGGTGGATTCGGTCATGCCGGGGTTCAGGCGGGGGTCATAGTGCATGCGCAGCAGCAAGAGATCGTGATCGGTGATCAGGGCGAATTCCTGATCGTCGTTGAAGATCGAGGGCCATGCCTGCGGACTGTCGGCAGCGAGGCCGAGGCCTTGCGTCAGTTCCTCGTGATAGCAGGCGAGGCGCGTCAGGTCGGGGTGTTCGGCGCGGATCACGGCGAGGGCCTCGGAATAGACCGCCGTGCCATCGCGGGAAAAGGCGATGACCATGCAGAACGTGTCGCGCGGCATGTCGGTCAGCAGGCGCACGGTGCGATCGTCCATGCCGGGGATCAGGGCGCGAAACTGCGCACCCGCCGCGCGGCGTTCGGATTCCGACAGCACGAGGACGTGGAAGTTACCCTCCGCCCCCGGCGGCGCGACCGAGATCGGATGCCCGGAGGATGCAGCGAGGCGGGCAGCCAGTTGACCGATCGCCGCATGATCGGCGTCGCGGGTGGTCTGCGGGACCGAGGCGCCGAACTCGATCGCATAGCGCACCGGTTGCACCCAGCGGCGCAAAACGCTGGGCGTGGCGGAGCGGCCGGTCGGCGCCTCGTCGCGCAGGGCGACGGCAACCCAGGTTTCCGCAAGCCGTGCCGGGGTCAGCGTCGCCGCGCCGCTGTCGCGCCGCATCAGGCCGCGCGCGACACGCTCGGCTTCGGTCCGGCGATAGAACTGGGCCAGATCGGCAGACACCTGATCCAGCGCTGCCACCGCTGCGGGGCGGGGCGGCGGCGCGGGGCTGCGCGACAAGGCGGGCATCCCCGGTGCCAGCGACGTACAGGCCCCGAGCCCGAGGCCCAGGGCGAGCGCCGCCACGCCGGATGGCTGACGGCGGGCCATGGGTTCAGCTTTGCGCGACAGGCTGGGCGCGCGCGCGTGCCGAGGCGAGGGAGTCGCGCAATTCGGCTTCCATCTTGCGCAATTCCTCCTCGGCGGCGGCGCGTTTGGCCTTGCCCGCGTCGGCGATTTGCAGGCTGTCCTGAATCGTGGCGATCAGCTGTTCGTTGGCGTGCTTCACGGCCTCGATGTCGAAGACGCCGCGTTCCATCTGCTCGCGCACCTCGCGGTTGGTCTCGCGCAGGTTGTCGGCGTTCCTGGTCAGGAGTTCGTTGGTCAGGTCGTTCGCGGCCTTGATCGCCTGCGCGGCCTCTTTCGACCGCTGGATGGTCAGCGCCTGCGCCAGTTGGGTTTCCCAAAGCGGCACGGTGTTGACCAGGGTCGAATTGATCTTTGTGACCAATGACTTGTCGTTTTCCTGAACAAGGCGGATCGACGGCAGCGACTGCATGGTGACCTGCCGCGTCAGCTTCAGGTCGTGCACCCGGCGCTCCAGGTCGTCGCGCGCGGCGCGCAGGTCGCGCAGTTCCTGCGCCTTGATGATGGTCTGGGTCTCGCTGGCGGCGGCGACCTCGGCCTCCTTGGCGGGGATGGTCACCGCGTCCAGATCCTTCAGCTTTTCCTCGCCCGCCGTGATGTAGAGCGCGAGTTCGTTGTAGAAATCCAGCGTCTTTTCATAGAGAAGGTCGAGCGACTTGATGTCCTTGAGCAGCGCGGTCTCGTGGCCCAGCAGGGTCTCGGTTACCTTGTCGATCTGGCCTTGCACGGTCTCGTAGCGGGCCATGAAATTGGCCAGCGGGGCAGCCTTGCCGGTCAGGCGTTCCCACCAGCTGCGCTCGCGGCGGGTGTCGAGTTCGCTGACGCTGAATCCGCGAATGGTGGTGACGATCTGGCGCAGGCTGTCGCCCGCGGGGCCGACATCCTTGTTGCGCACATCCTCCAGCATGGCCTGGCTGATCGTCTGCAATTCCAGTTGCGCGCGCGAGCCGAAGCCGATGATCGAACTGGTCGAGTCCATGTCGATTTCCGCGATGCGGCTGCGGATCGCCTCGGCGACCGGGGCCGACGCCTGGTCCAGTGGCACCAGTTCGCCGACAGGTTCGGGGAGCCGCACGAGGGTCGCTTCCTCGATGGCGCTGGCCAGTTTCGTCGCCTGTTCGCGGATCGCATCGGTCATCGGATATCCTTTCGGGCCTCAAGGGATCTGGCGGTTCAAGATTCGGTCGGGGGAAGGGTCGGCGGATTGGTTGGCGAATTGGTCCTTGGCCGGAGCCCCTCGCGGTCGAGGCGTTCGCGCAGCACGTCGATCTCGATCGTCATGGCCTGGCGGTCGTTGGCGCGCAGGGTCTCGGTGCGCAGGAGGTAATTCTGTTCCAGATCATCGAGAAGCGCCAGATATTCATCGCGCGCGGCGGTGTCTCGTTTGCGCGTGTAGAGGTCCGCAAATTTCACCGTCGCGTCGCGCGCTCCCTGAAGATAGACCCCCATGTAGCGCCGCGCGGCGGCAAGGTCGGCCGGATCGTCCTCGACCGCGCGCAGGAGGGCGCGCACATGGGTCTGGAACAGGGTCAGGCGGTCCTCGGCCTTGCGGTCGCGGGCGCGCTGGATGGCGTCGGACATGGCGCGAAGATGGGCCTCGGCGCCTTCGACGGCGCGGGCGACGCGGTCGGTCTGGAACTCGTCGATCCCCTCCATGCCCTTGTCGCGCAAGGGATCGAGGCCGAAAGCGGTCAGGTGCAGCGCCCCGCCCAGGAGCCCGAAGACAACCGGTGCCGCGAGGCCATAGCGGCTGCCGAGACCGGCCAGCGCCAGCCCGGCGCCGGTCAGCACGGCGGCAAATACCTTGCGCGGGATCGCGGGGCGGCGCGCGACGCGGCGCTGGTCATAGGCGTCGGCAGCAATCACCCCCTCGCGCGTCAGCCAGGCGGCCAGCATGAGCAGGGCAAAGACCCCGAGGTTCTGCGCCAGCCCGGCCGGATCGCGAAAGAAGGCGCTGACCGCCCAGAGGAAGGGCAGGCCAAAGAGCAGGTTGACGCGCAGTCCCACCGGGTTGACGCGGACGGGCGTGGCGGCAGGCCGGTCCGGGCGGGTTTTTGGCCGGGGGTCGCCGGACGGGCTGTTGGGGCCACCAAAGCGTTGCGCCATGGCTCAGCCCCCCACGGCCCAGACATAGAGCATGAACGCCACCAGCAGCAGATAGGCGGTCTTTTGCACACCACTCGCGGTCACGGAACCATTCCTGTCGGGCGCCGAAGATCGGCGCGGTTGTTTGTCGCCCCTCCATATAGGGGGCGTTTGGCGACACTATAAGACAGCTTTCGCAGGATTGGAACGCATCAGGGCATTACCGGTCGCGCTCGGGGGGGCGCGGGGGGCGCGGCGCGGCGGGTTTGGCCGATTTGGTGCCCCAGGAGCGCGGTTTGGCGGGTTCGCCATCCGGCCCCTTGCGCGCGCCGCCATGGGATTTCATGCCCCAGGACTTTCGCAGGGGCTTGCCGTCGGCGGTCTCGACAGGGGCCGCGACGCGCGGGGCGCGCGGTTTTGCCGGGGCGCGGGTGGTCACGGGATCGGGGCGCTCGCCCTCGAACGAGTCGGCCCCCAGCCCCAGCTGGTCCTTGAGCACGCGCGGGCGCAGTTCCTCGACCGCGCCGGGTTCCAGGTCGCCCAACTGGAACGGGCCATAGGAAATGCGGATCAGCCGGTTCACCACCAGCCCCACGGCGTCCATGGCGCGTCGAACCTCGCGGTTCTTGCCCTCGCGGATGCCGATGGTCAGCCAGGCGTTGGCACCCTGCTGACGGTCCAGCGTCACCAGCATCGGCTGAAAGCGTTCGCCATCGATCACCAGCCCCTGTTTCAGCGGCGCCAGTTGCGCCTCGTCGGGGCGGCCGTTGACGCGCACGCGGTATTTGCGCAGCCAGCCGGTCGAAGGCAATTCCAGCCGCCGCTTCAATTCGCCATCATTGGTCAGCAGCAACAGCCCTTCGGAGTTCAGATCGAGCCGCCCCACCGACATCACCCGCGGCATGTCCTCGGGCAGGGTGTCAAAGACCGTCGGGCGGCCCTTTTCGTCGCGCTCGCTGGTCACCAGACCCAGCGGCTTGTGGTACAGCCAGACGCGCACCGGCTCCTTGGCGGCCAGCGGGCGGCCGTCCACGGTGACCTTGTCGCGCGGGGTCACGTTCAGCGCCGGGCTGTCGATGACGCTGCCGTTCACGGCAACCCGCCCCTCGGCAATCATGCCCTCGGCCGCGCGGCGCGAGGCGACGCCCGCGCGCGCCAGCACCTTGGCGATGCGCTCTCCGGCGCCTGCGGGACGGGCGACGGGCTTTGGTCTGGGGGCGCCGGGTGTGGCGGGGGGCTTGGTCATGGATCGCCTTGGTGTTGGATCGGCGGGCTTGCGCGGCGGGGTTGCGTGGCTGGCCTCTGCGGGGCATCAAGACCCCATGAACCCTGATGCCGCTCCCATGTCAATCGCGCCCATGTCGCTGGCTCTGGCCGAGGCGCGCGCCGCGGCCTTGCGGGGCGAGGTGCCGGTCGGGGCGGTCATCACCGATCCGCAGGGCCGGGTGGTGGCCCGCGCAGGCAACCGGACGCGCGAATTCAGCGATCCGACCGCCCATGCCGAAATCCTCGCCCTGCGCGCGGCCTGCGCCGCTGCGGGCAGCGAGCGTCTGCCCGGCCATGACCTGTGGGTGACGCTGGAACCCTGTCCGATGTGCGCCGCCGCGATCAGCTTTGCCCGCATCCGCAGGCTGTATTACGGTGCCTCGGACCCCAAGTCGGGCGGTGTCGCGCAGGGGCCCCGCATCTTTGCCCAGCCACAATGCCACCACACGCCCGACGTGTATGACGGCATCGCGGAAACCGCTTCGGCAGAATTGTTGCGGAAGTTCTTCGCCGAACGGCGCTGAACCGCGAGCCATTTCCTGCCCAGATCTGCCCCAACTTCGGGCAATTCGCCGCAATCTCTTGCGATTGGCGCCACAATCGGCGGGCACGATGACTGCAAGCGAATCAGTGGGGAACAAAGTGGATTGCGTGAATCCGCTGTTTTCATTAAGGTCATAGGCAAAAGAAGAACCGAGGCAGAGCAGTCGCACGGTCAAAATCAGGGGCGAGACGGGCCTTAAGGTCCTGGTGGGCACCCCGGAGAGCATCGCGCGGGCGCTTTTGTCGACGGACAAAAGGCAGAGCAGGCATCATGACGGAAGGGACCGGGGAGAATCCCCTTGCAGGGCGTGGCTGCTGGCGCGCGGCACTTGGCCTCGGGCTTGTGGTGGCGCTGCTGGCTGGCTGCTCGCAATCGAGCAACGATCAGGCGGCGACCGGCGTCTACCGGCTGCTGAACACCCAGCGCAATCCGGGGCTGGAGGTGCTGGAAAACACCGTCGAATTCAGCATCGTGCAGCCGACCCGCGCGATGGTCAGCGCGCCACAGGCGCTGATCGTGTTCGAACGCAACCTGGGCGGGGCGCTGGAGCAGCGGGTCATCCTGCCCAACGACACCGCGGTGCGCGGAGACAATGTCATCCACATCCGCGCCCAGACCGCGGCGAGCGCCGAACTGAGCCGGTTCAATTTCAGCGAGGTGGCGACGCGCTTTGGCGGTCTGCCCGCCCCGTTCGAATCCCTGAGCGAGGGCGCGCTGACGTCGGGCAGCGACGCGCTGGGCACCTTTGTCTATGCGCGCGAGTCCATCGGCACGAACACGGTCTGCGTGCTGGTGCTGCGGCGCATGGGTCTGGGCGCGCGCCCGTTGCCGCGCGGCACTCAGGCGCTGGATGTGGTGATGCGCAATTGCGTGGTCGGGACGCTCGATCAGGCGCTGGCGCCGATGAGCGCGCGGGCCATGTCGGTCACCGGCACCACCGGGGCCACGAATACGCTGTCTCCCTATGCCGCCCCGGGCGGCTGACGTCTGCAAGTCTTGCGGGCCATCGAGGTGTTAAAGAGTTATGCAGGATGTCGTGAATGAGTAGACTGATCGGAACCCGGGCCTTGTCTCTGGCCGACCGGGCCAATTTTCTTGTCTGGATCCTGCTCATTGTCGTGGTGGCGGGGATCGTCAGCGTGCCGACCTCGATCCAGGTGCAGGCGACGCTGGGGATCGCCGCGGTGCTGGCGGTGGCGGCGCTCAAGCCCTTCGTGATGGACAACATGGTGGCGCGCTTTGCCATGATGGCCATCGCCTCGACGCTGGTGATGCGCTACTGGGCCTGGCGGGTGACCGAGACCCTGCCGCCGATCGACGATCCGCTGTCCTTCATTCCCGCAATCGTGCTGTTCATCGTCGAAACCTACGCCATCGGCGTGTTCTTCCTGTCGGCCTTCATGACCGCCGACCCGGTCAAGCGCAGCCTGCCGCCCAAGGTGGCGGCGCGCGACCTGCCGACGGTCGACATCCTGGTGCCCAGCTACAACGAGCCGGTCGAGATGCTGGCGATCACGCTGAGCGCCGCGAAGAACATGCATTACCCGGTCAACAAGCGCACCGTGGTGCTGTGCGATGACGGCGGCACCGACCAGCGCTGCAACCACGAGGACCCGCAGACCGCCGAGAAAGCCCGCAAGCGGCGGCGCGACCTGATCGCGCTGTGCAACGAGCTGGGCGTGATGTATTCGACCCGTGCGAGGAACGAGCACGCCAAGGCCGGCAACATGTCGGCCGCGCTGGAAAAGCTGGATGGCGAGATCGTCGTGGTGTTCGATGCCGACCACGTTCCCAGCCGCGATTTCCTGGCGCGCACCGTGGGGTTCTTTGTCGAGGACCCCAAGCTGTTCCTGGTGCAGACGCCGCACTTTTTCCTGAACCCCGACCCGATCGACCGCAACATCGGCTTTCGCGACGATTGCCCGCCGGAAAACGAGATGTTCTATCACCTCTCGCACCGTGGTCTGGACCGCTGGGGCGGGGCGTTCTTTTGCGGATCGGCGGCGCTCTTGCGCAGGAAGGCGCTGGACGAGGCCGGCGGTTTCGCCGGCGACACCATCACCGAGGACGCCGAGACCGCGCTGGGTATCCACAGCCGCGGGTGGAAGTCGCTCTATGTCGACCACGCGATGATCGCCGGGCTGCAACCGGAAACCTTCGTGTCCTTCATCCAGCAGCGCGGGCGCTGGGCGACGGGCATGATGCAGCTTCTGCTGTTGAAGAACCCGTTGAAATACCGCGGACTCAGCCTGACGCAGAAGCTGTGCTACCTGAACTCGATGACGTTCTGGCTGTTCCCGCTGGTGCGCATGACCTTCATCCTGGCCCCGCTGGCCTACCTGTTCTTCGGCCTGCAGATCTTTGTCGCCACCATCGGCGAGGTCGCCGTCTACATGACCAGCTACATGGCGGTGAACTTCATGATCCAGAACGCGCTTTACGGCAAGGTGCGCTGGCCCCTGATTTCCGAGATCTACGAGACCGCGCAGGCGCCCTATCTGGCGGCGGCGATCTTTCGCACGCTGGCCAACCCGCGCGGCGCCAAGTTCAACGTGACGGCCAAGGACGAGGTGCTGGAGGAAGACTTCGTCTCGCCCATCTACAAGCCCCTTGCCTTCATCTTCATGCTGACCCTTCTCGGTGTGGTCGCGGCTGCGGTGCGCTGGGTGATGTTCCCCGGCGATCAGAACATCATCATGGTGGTGGGCGGCTGGGCGGTCTACAATTTCCTTCTGGTGGGCGCCGCGCTGCGGTCGGTTGCGGAACGCCAGCAGCGCCGCCAGGTGCCGCGGGTGCCGGTCAATGTCTCGGCGACGATCGCGCTGGGATACGACAACCCGGTGTTCCTGCCCGCGACGGTGGTCGATGCCTCGACCTCGGGCTGCCGCATCGTCGTGCGCTCGCGCGGGGGCGAGGATGGCTCGGCCCCGAACCTGCCAAAGCCGGGCGAGACCTTCTATTTCACCCCCGAGTTCCCCAGGTCGCCGCATCTGGAAAACGCCGTGCGCGTGCAGGTCAAGACCGTCACCCGCGAAGGCGACACGTTGGCGCTGGGGGTCAAGTTCGATCCGTCCCAGCCGATGATCGTGCGCGAATCGGTGGCGCACATGATCTTTGGCGACTCGGCCTCGTGGGAGGCGATCCGCGCCAGGCGCAACAAGCGCATGGGGCTGATCCGGGGCATGATCTATGTGCTGGGCCTGTCGGTGCAGGGCATCTGGCACACGCTGCGCGCGATGGCTGCCGAGCCCGCCCGCCTGCGTCGCCAGCAGGAACGCCAGGGCGAGGTGGTGGTGGTCGAATCGCAACCCGCGCATCTGCTGGCCTTTGGCGAGGCGTTCGATCCGCCGCCCGCAGCGCGCCCGGTGTCGCTGTTGCAGGCCGCGATCAGCCAGAATGCCCGGCGCGCCGAGGCGGGGCAGGGCGTGGGTCTGACCGGCGATCTGCAGGGGGGGGCTGTCTGATGGCGCTGTCCCTGACCCGCGCCGCCCTGCTTGCCCTTGCCGCCGCGCTGTTCGCGGCGGCGCCCGCATGGGCGCAGTCAAGCGCGCTGATCCCCTTGCCCGGTCTTGGAGACCCGGCGTCGGGGCTGAGCGACGTCGATCTCGACCGGCTCAACGCCGAGCGGCTGGATGCCGACCGTCACCGGGGCAATTTCGTGCAGGAGGCCGCCGCCGCGCCCGTGATCCTCAGCCCGCTGCGCCCGATCGAGGCGCGGGGCCGTCCCGCCGGCAGTGCGATCCGCTTTGACGGTGAACGCCGCTCGCTGCGCTTTGCGCTCTTCGTGCCCCAGCCGGGTGCGGTGCGCGCGCTGCGCGTCGCCACGATGTCGTCAATCAACGTTCTGCCGGAACGCTCGCG
>CALEZJ010000425.1 GCA_937927885.1 uncultured Paracoccaceae bacterium
GGGGAGGCGGGCGTGATCGACGACGATGAGGGCACCAGCTATTCGGTGCCGCCGGTGCACCGCGCCTTTACGCTGCTGCGCCATATCGCGGCGGGCGGTCGCTGCCGCAACGCCAGCGCCACGGCGCGCGAGCTGGGCATCAACCGCACAACGCTGATCCGACTCCTGCACACGCTGGAAGCCGAGCGGATGATCGAGACGATGGATGACGGGCTGTCCTGGCAATTGGGTCCCGGGATGATCGCGCTGGCCGCCGATGCGCTGAAGTCGCGCGACATACTCCGGCTCTCGCGCCCGGTGATGGCGCGGCTGGTGGCCGATCTGGGGCTGTCGTCGCATCTGGGGGTGCTCGACGGGCGCGAGATCATCTATCTGCTGCGCGAGACCCCCAATTCGCACCTCGTCAGCAACGTGCGCGAGGGCTCGCGGCTTCCCGCCCACGCGACCACGGTGGGCCGCGTGCTGCTGGGTCATCTGCCGGATGCCGAACTGGCCCGGCGATACGGGGATCAACCCCTGACGGCGGTCACGGACAAGACCTCGACCACCCTCGCCGCCCTGCGCGAACAGGTCGCTGCCGACCGGTTGCGCGGCGTTGCCTGGAGTGCCGGAAATTTCGAGCGCGGGATCGGGTCCTGCGCCGCGGCGGTCTTTGACCACACCGGGCGCGCGGTGGCGGCGATCAATGTCACCGGCCCCGAGGTGCAGTTCACCCCCGGCACCCCCCTTGCCGCGCAGATCGAGGCGGCGGTGAAATCCGCCGCCGCCGAGGTTTCAGGTGCGATGGGCTACCGCCCTGCCCCGGCTCAGACCGGAACGCTCCACGCCTGATAGCCGTAAACCCAATCGGCGTTGCCCTGCGTGCGCAGCCAGTCATTGGCCAGGGAGGACCGCTGGATTTCCGACGTTCGCGGGATGCGCGCGGTTTCATACCGGGCCAGCGCGGCGGGAATAGCCTCTGGCGTGGCCCCATCCAGCGCGCGGCCCAGCACGACGGCATCCTCGATCGCCATGCAGGCGCCCTGTGCCATGAAAGGCACCATCGGATGCGCGGCATCGCCCAAGAGAGTGATTCGCCCCTGCGACCAGTGCTCCATCGGTTCGCGCACATGCAGGGCCGAGCGCGTGACACTGTCGCAGGCGTCCAAAAGCGCGCGCGCCTCGGGGTGGAAATCGGCATAGAGCGCGCGGAGTTCCGCCAGATCGCCCGGCAGGGTCCAGCCTTCCTCGGCCCAGCCTTCCTGCCGGTGGGTAGCAAAGACGAAGATCTCTTGCCCATGCGTCAGTGGAAAGGTGACGATCTGCCGGTCGTTGTTCGGCCCCCACCATTTGGTAAAGGCGTCAAGGTCGCGGATGTCCCCTGCCCTTTCACGCGGGAAAACGGCGCGCCATGACACAAGGCCGGTGAACCGGGGTTGATCCGGTCCGAACATTGCGACCCGAACCGGGGAATGGATGCCATCGGCGCCGATCACCGCGTCGCCCTTGATCCGCCGTCCGTCAGCCAGATCGACCCAGGCTGCGGCGCCGTCCTGCCCCACACCGGTAACCTTGGCGCCGAATTCCAGCACGCCTTCGGGCAGCAACGCCTCGAGCGCGGCCAGCAGGTCGGCGCGGTGCACGCACAGTTGCGGCGCGCCATAGCGGGCCTCAGCCGCGTCGCTCATCGGCAGGCGCGAGGTTTCCTCGCCGCTGTCCCAGGTGCGGCTGATACGATGGGTCGGGCGCGCCGCATTGGCGCGGAGCGCCTCGCTCGCACCCAGACGGTCCAGCGCGTGCACAGCGTTCGGCGTCAGGTTCACATCGGCCCCGACCCTGCCGAACTGGCGCGACTGTTCCAGGATTTGCACGTCGTGCCCGCCCCGAAGCAAGGCAATCGCCGCTGCCATTCCACCCACGCCGCCACCACAGATCACGATCTTTGCCAATGTCTCCACCTGTTCTTTATTGAACATACTATTCATATTTTGACAGATGCCGGAAACGGGTCAAGCAGAATTCGTCGGACCGTGACGCCCGCGTGTCTCGATCGAAAAAGGATGAATGCGCGACGCTGCGCGCGTTGGCGAAATTCCCGGGGCAGACGCCGGTCGGTCAGGCGTCCTCGTGCTCGATCGTCAGCGCGCTGATCTGCGGATCAACGCGCATGAGAGCCGCCAGCAAGCGGCCCGTCAGGTGGGTTCGCAGATAGGTGGCCTGATAGCGCCCGCGCGCGATGAGGTGCAGTCTGTCGTTCGCACGGCGCCCCTCGCGAAGACCTTGCAACCAGGTACGCGCGGTAACGGGATCGTCCTGTGTCAACATGCGCAGCGCGTCAGGCCAGACGCCGCCCTCGGTCGCAGGGGTGGGAAAAGGGACAATTGTCGCGCATTCGGGGGTGGCCTCGACCCGGACGTCCGGCGAGAGCCGGGTTTCGAAATCCGTGCCCACCGATCCCCAGACCGGGCGGGACGCTGCCAGCAGGCGCTCGATCCCCAGGCCGTATTCGGCCACCCTGCCCCGCGCTGCCTGCCGCTTCAACCGCAACCAGCCCCGGTCGCGGTATTCCGCCATGGCCCGTTTCACCGTTCGTTCATCCACAGACCACAGCCGCGCCAGTTCGGTCTGTGCAACGGCCAGACTGTCAGTCGCCCAGTTGTATCGCGCGGTGATTGCAACCATCAGTCGCAGGATCAGCCGCTGCTCGCCGGGCGGCGCGGACAGGGCCAATGCCCCGAGTGCGGTCAACAGGTCGTACTTTCGCGACGCCGCGCCGTGTCCGACGGGTTTGAGAAGGGACATCTGTGGTCTCGTATTGGGTCCGCTGACGGAGGTTGCTCGATCGGGTCTTGGCGCCCTTGTGCCGGTTCCTGCATCGAACGCGGGGAAGGTCACCCCCATCGTCGCAACGCTATTCCCAGCTTGCAGCGAATTTACGTTGGGATGGCTGATCCTGTCAACGATTCTGTTCCGGGTCGGTCGATAGCGGTATGCAGAGACGCATTCAGTGAGAGTTTTTCAGGGTTCTTTGGTAATGGGGGTCACGCTGCATGTCCCCCCAAGGGGGGCCGACTGACACCCCAGATGCGGTGGGACTGGCCAGTCTGTCCCCCCATTGGAGGGGGTCTGATGGCGCCTCGATCCGGTCCTCACTGACATGGATGCGAATCGATCGGGTGGATTGCGGGGCAAGAAGGATCGCGCGAAACCGCGATTTGTCCCCGCGGGGACAGTATAGCGGAAAAACGCTGATACTGTGAAGATCGGGATTTGCGTTTTCTTCGATTCCGCGTAAATTGCGGCTATCGAGCAATCAACGATGACGAGGCCCCATGTTCACCCATGACGACCTGGCGCGCTTGCAGGCGCAGTCCCTGAAGATGCAGGGCTGGATCCGCCAGCAGACCTATTCGCCTGAAAGCGAAAAGACCCTGCGCCGATTCTCCAGTTGGGAACTGGGCGAGCTGATCCTGAAGGTCAACCAGTCCACGCTGCGCGGCAAGCTTGCCGCCGATCCCTCGCTCCCGCAAGGCCTGGTCGAGGAGGATGGCCGCCAGCGCTGGTTCACGCTCGACGAGATCAACGAAATCCGACGCAAGTTGCGCATCAACCGGCAGACACTGCAACCGCGGCGGCCTGCGGGCAAGAGGGCGCTGCGCGCGGCCATCGCCAACTTCAAGGGCGGTGCGGGCAAGTCGACGGTCGCGCTGCAC
This sequence comes from uncultured Paracoccaceae bacterium, assembly GCA_937927885.1. Classification (GTDB taxonomy): domain Bacteria; phylum Pseudomonadota; class Alphaproteobacteria; order Rhodobacterales; family Rhodobacteraceae; genus Pararhodobacter. Next base: position 3,693 of record CALEZJ010000425.1, read on the forward strand.
TTTGCCCATGCGGCGGCGCTGGATGGATACCGTGTGCTGACCATCGACTTTGATCCGCAAGCCACCCTGAGCCATTCGATGGGCCTGTCGGATGTCGCCGAGGAATATACGGTCTGGGGCATCATGGCGCGCGACCTGATCCGCGAGACCGAGCGCATGAATTCCAGCGCGCGCGGCGCGGAAAGCGGAATGGCCCCCGCCCAGCGTCGCCTGCCCGCCTCGATCACCGAGATGGGACTTGCCGACCTGCGGCTTGCCGATTTCATCAAGCCGACTTGCTGGTCCACCATCGACATCGTGCCCAGTTGCGCCAACGCGGCCTTTGTCGAATTTGCCAGCGCGCAGTATCGGCACCTGAACCCCGAATGGTCGTTCTTTGCCTGCGTCTCGCGCTTTCTCGATCAATTGCCGCGCGACAGCTATGATCTGATCCTGTTCGATTGCCCGCCGGCGATCGGCTATCAGTCGATGAACGCGGTCTTTGCCGCCGACATGCTCTATATCCCCTCGGGCCCCGGCTATTGGGAATACGATTCGACCACGTCCTTCATCGGCCAGCTTGCCGAGGCGCTCGAGGATCTGGGCCGCTTTTCAGGGCTTGTCCCCGCGGGGACATTCCGGTTGCCGAAGTCCTTTCTTGACCTGCGTTTCCTGTTGACCCGGTTCGAGCCGAACAACGATCTGCACCGCGCAATGCAGCAGGCGTTTGGCAAGGTGTTTGGCGAACGGATGACCGAGAACCCGATCGAACTGACCCGGGCGGTCGAACAATCCGGCCGCTTCCTGTCGTCGATCTACGAGATCGACTATCGCCACATGACGCGCGAGACATGGCGCCGCGCGCGCTTGTCCTTCGACCGCGCCTATGAGGAATTCCGCACCCATGCTGTCGCGGCCTGGGACCGCATGGAGGATGAGGCATGAGCAAGCGGCGCGTCTTCGACATCGGGTTTTCGGATGACACTGCGGTCGCCGCCGAGCCCCCTGTCCCCGCGGGGACACCGGCCGCCCGTCGTGGCCCGATGGCGACAGCCATCACCGAAAACGCCGATGCCCTGCGCGAACGGGCCGAGCTCGAAGCCCGCATTCGGGCCGAGAATGACTCGCTCGCGCACGAGTTCGTCCGCCTGCGCAAGCTGGGGCTGGTGGTCGACCTGATCCCTCTCGAGTCGATCCGATCCACCGAGCTGGTCCGTGATCGCGCGCCGGGCCGGGACGAGGAACTGGACGAACTCAAGGATTCGATCCGAAGCATCGGCCTGTCAAACCCGATCCGCGTGGTGCAGCGCGGCGAGGGGTATGAACTGATCCAGGGGTTTCGTCGATTGCTCGCCTATCGCGAGTTGCTGGCCGAGACCGGGGACGACGCCTATGCCCGCATCCCCTGCGGGCTGGTCCCGCCGGGCGATCAGATCGACGTGTTGTATCGCCGGATGGTTGACGAGAACATGGTCCGCCGCGACATTTCCTTTGCCGAAATGGCGGAGCTTGCGCGCGCCTATCTGGCCGACCCGGAAACCCCGGTTGACACGATCGATGCGGCCATCGCCGCGCTTTTCGGTTCGGCCAATCGCCAGAAGCGAATCTATATCCGCAGTTTCGCGCGGCTGCTCGATGCCATCGGTTCGGCGCTGCGCCACGCACCGGCGATCCCACGCGCGCTGGGGCTGAGCCTGGTCAAGAGGCTCGACCGCGAGTCCGGGCTGGCGTCGCTAATCCTTGGCGCGTTGACGGCCGAGCCCGAGCGCGATCCCGAGCGCGAACTGGCCTTGCTGCGCGGGTATGCCGAGGCCGTCCAGCCCGAGGTTCGAAAGTCCCCGGGCAAGCCCCGCAAGCCCGGGGCAAAGACAACGCTGCGTGTGTCGCATGGTGGCCAGATCACCCAGTGCACGGCGTCCGAGGGTCGCGTCGAATTGCAGGCGCCACGGGATTTTTCGGCGGTTGACCGTCAGCGGCTGGAGCGCGCGGTCACGGCGTTCCTTGCCGCCTTGGAGGGGTGAGCGCGGCGCGGTTGCTTGTCTTGTCCCCGCGGGGACAGGGGAGCAGGCGCCTTGAGCCGGGGCAGGGGGGCTGATCGTCGCCCGGGACGCTGGCGAAGCCAAGAGAGGTATCAAGACGGGTCGTTTGCAGTTTCATATATCGCTATCAAACGACCGTATGGAAACAAAGGCGATGGCCTGTCGGGACCCTTTGTCGTCGATATCCCCCGGTTTTTTTCGACCTGAGCACGACATGTGACGCGGTGCGCTGCCTCACGAGCCCGAAGTGACGTGGAGAGCGAGACGCTGGCGAAAAAACGGAAGTAGCGCGCAAAAATGACCGATTATGCGTTTAACGGGCGAATCTGGCTGATGAACACACGAAAAGTTCCCGCTCGCTGCCTGTGATCAGGTGCAGCGAGGAGCCAGTTCGCCAGCGAACCGCCGCAACAGTTCTGCGTTGCGGTCGGCACGCTGTCGCCTGGGTCGGGCGCCGCCGCTTGGCTCGGCTTCGCCCACGCAGGCCCTTCATCCGCCCCAGACGTCTTTCATGACGCGCAGCCAGTTCCCCGAACGGATCTTGTCGATCTGATCCTCGGAGTAACCGCGGCGCCGCAGGCCGTCCCAGATGCGGGGCGTGTGACCCAGGCTCTGGAAATCGACATTCAGCCGGGTCTCGTAGACATACCAGGGCCCCAGAACACCGGTAATGTTGGGACTGTATCCGTTCGGGCCATAGGACTTGTCCCATTTTTCGGGGCTGGGTGCCTGGCCTTCGGTGACGTCGCTGGCAAAGGCGACATGGTCGATGCCCCCGGTCTTTACCATGTGATCGACGTGGTTGAGGTAATCGTCCATCGTCGGCCGTTCGTCGTGGCGCACGGCCGGCGACCACATGACGACGCCGATCAGGCCACCTGTCCTGGCGACCGCCCGGATGTGATCATCCGTCTTGTTGCGCAGGCTGGCACAGACGGCATGCGCATTGGCGTGGGAAATCACGACCGGCCCCTTGGCCGCCGCAAGGTAATCTGCGGTCGAGCGATGACCGCAATGCGACAGGTCGATGATCAGGCGCAACCGGGTCATCTCGTCGATCCATGCGCGGCCCAGTTCGGTGATGCCCTTGTCGGCGTCGCCCTCGAAGGGCGCGCCGTGACCGAGCTTGTTCTCTTCGTTGTAGGTGGGTTGCAGGATCCGCACGCCCAGCCGCTTGAACGAGGCGAGCAAGCGCAGGTCATCCTCGACCATCATGGAGTTCTGGGTCCCAAGGATGAAGCCCAGCTTGCCTTCGGCCTTCGCCCGCTCGATGTCCGCCACCGAGGTCACCACCGTGGCGATGTCGCTCATCGCCTCGATCTTGCGCGTGTTTTCTTCCAGTTCGATCAGCGATTCGGTGAGGCCGATGAAGGGGGACATTGCCGTCAGGTTGATCGCCGACACGCCGCCTTCCAGCGTGCGCAGGACCTGATCGCGCGAGACGGCCGCGCAGTTCAGGCCGTCGATGGTCAGGGGGCTTTGGGATGTCGATGCAGGCATGTCAGACCTTTCGATGCAGGGGGGCGGCCTATCCGCCGTCAGGATTCACGGAAATTCACCCAGAGCGCCCGGGCAACCCGGTCGCCCGCGTTGCTGAACTGATGGGGGCGCGAGCTCTTGAAGCGGAAGCTGTCGCCCTCGCCCAGAACGTACTTGCGGCCGTCAACCACCAGCTCGATCCCGCCCTCCATCACCAGCCCGGCTTCCTCGCCGTCATGGGAATAGGGTTCGTCGCCCGAACGTCCCCCGGGTTCCAATGTCATCATGTAGATGTCCAGCCGGGGGGTATTGGGGAAGGGGGTCAGCAGTTCCTTGGTGACACCGGTCTGCGCAAGGTCGATTCGCTTGCGATCCTTGGTCCGGGCCACGATCTGGTTCACGCCGTCGAATCCCTCGTCAGAGGGGAAGATGTCCGAGATCATGACCCCGAGAGAATCGGCAATGCGCGCGAGTGCCCGGACCGACGCCGATGAAAGCCCGCGCTCGATCTGGCTGAGAAACCCGGCAGACAGGTCGGCTGACTGCGCGATGTCCTTCAAGGAAAGCCCGCGGGCCTTGCCCAATCCCCGAATGCGCTCGCCGACGAGCCTGTCCGTTTCATTCTGCTCTGCCGCGTCCGGTTTCGCGCTGAATGGTGAAGTGTGCATAGAATAGCACCGCATCATTGATGAAAATTACAAAATTTCTTCTACAGTGAAATTTTTCCTTTGTAAATTCATTATGCCGAATCTATGCTGAGATTCTTGACATTGTTGCCAGGCGCCGACGCCTCGATCAGCGGGCCGTCGCGTATCCCAAGACCATCGGACATCACGGGGAGATACATGGTGAAACACGTCCTACGGAAATTCATGCTTGCTACCGTGCTCGGAGCGGGGCTTCTGGGAAGCGCTTCGGCTTCGACCCTTGTTGTGGCGCAGAACTTCGACCCGCAGACGCTCTGGCCCAACGGCACCACGGCGTCGGACAACCTGAACGCCGGCTCGGCCATCGTCGAGGCGCTGTTCTGGGTCAATCCCGACGGAGAGGTCTTCTCGCCCCTCCTGGCCACCGGATACGAACTTGAAAACGACACGACCGTTCTGGTGCGGCTGCGTGAAGGGGTTCGTTTCTCGAATGGCGAGCCGATGAACGCCGATGCGGTGATCCACAGCTTCAATGTGTTCGTCGACACGGCACAGACCCCAGCCTATGCGCGCGTTTCGGATCCCTTTCAGAGCATCGAAAGGGTCGATGACCTGACCGTTCGGATCACGCTGAAATACCCCTATCCGCCGATCGAGCTGGCGCTCAGCCAGCTTTACATCACCCCTCCCGGCTACTGGAACGAAGTTGGGCTGCAAGCGTATGGCCTGCACCCGATCGGAACCGGACCCTTTGTTTTCGACAGCTGGTCGCGCGATGATCAACTGGTCATGCTGCCCAACCCCGATTACTGGGGCGAGGCGCCGGACGGGGTCACCCGGCTGGTCTGGCGGCCGGTGCCCGACGACATCGCGCGCTCTGCCGGCTTGACGACGGGTGAATACGACATCGCAACCTCTCTGCCGGTGACTGCGGCGCTGGAGATCGATGCCAACCCCGACCTGTCGCTGGTCGCGGTGCCGAGCTATCGGATCTACCAGATCATCCTGTCGTCGCTGGAAGCCCACCCCAGCCCGCTGCATGATGTCCGTGTCCGTCAGGCGCTCAACCACGCGATCGACAAGGATGCGATCATCGAGAACCTGCTGTTCGGCTATGGCGTGCCGCTGCGCGGTCAGGTCCTTCGCGAACCGCAGCTGGGGTTCAACCCGGACCTGGAAGACTACGCCTATGACCCCGCGCTTGCGCGTCAGATGCTGGCCGAGGCTGGCTATCCGAACGGATTCACCATCGACTTCAAGTTCCCGTCCGGGCGCTATGCGCAAGACCGCGAAATCTCGGAGGCGGTCGCCGGGATGCTGGCCGAGGTGGGTGTGCAGGTCAACATGATCGTGCTGGAGCCGGGCGAGTTCCTGCGCCAGCTCCGCGCCAGCGAATTGTGGCCGATGGCCTATGTGGGCCTGGCGCCGCAGGATGACCCGGATCTTCAGGTGTCGCAGTACCATTCCACCTGGCGGTATTCGTACATCCACAACGCGGAACTGGACCGGCTGATCGATGCCGGCCGCCAGGAGATGAACATCGAGGCCCGGGCCGCAATCTACCGCGATGCGATGACGCTGATGCACGAGCAGGCGCCGATCATCTTCCTCTTCGGTGGCGTCGACTTCTACGGCGTGAGCAACCGGGTCAGCAACTACACGGCTCGGGGTGACGGCCGGTTCTTCTTCTACGGCGTTTCCGTCACCGAATGATCCCTGTCGCGGCCCCTCGAACCCGGGGGGCCGCGTGACTGCGTCGGTTCCAGCGCGCGGTTTGACGTTTCCTGCACGATATCGGAGCCCCCCATGCTGCGCTATGTAGCGAGACGCCTGCTGATGACCCTTCCGGTCTTTGTCGGCATCTTGCTGATCTCATTCCTGCTAACCCATCTGTCGGGCGATCCGACCGATCTGTTGCTTACCCCGGACACACCCGACGCGGTTCGCGAGGAATTTCGTCGCCAGCACGGTCTGGACCAGCCGATCTGGGTGCAGTTCTACAATTTCAGCATCCGGGCCGTTCAGGGCGATTTCGGCAACTCGCTCCGTTTCAACCAGCCGGCGGTCGAACTGGTGTTCGAACGGCTGGGCGCAACCGCAGAACTGGCCATTGCCGCGATGCTGCTGGCCATCGCGGTGGGTATTCCGGCGGGTGTGGTCGCCGCCTATCGGCGCAACACGCCCGTCGACCTGTCCGTGAGGGCGGTGACCCTGTTCGGACTGGCGGTGCCGTCGTTCTACCTCGGCGTCATCTTCATCGTGGTGTTCGCGGTGTGGCTGCGATGGTTGCCGACCGGGGGGCGCGGCACATGGATGCACCTTGTGCTGCCCGCCACCGTGCTGGCCGTCGATCAGCTGGCGCTCATCGCCCGCACCACGCGATCCTGCATGCTGGATGTGCTCAATCAGGATTATGTGCGCACGGCTCGCTCGAAGGGGCTGGGTGAAGGCTGGGTGACCTGGGGCCACGCCCTGCGCAACGCCTTCATTCCCGTGGTAACCGTGATCGGCCTGCAATTCGGCATCCTGCTGGGTGGCGTCGTGGTGACCGAAACGGTGTTTTCCTGGCCCGGGGTCGGGCGGTTGGCGGTGCAGGCGATCTATGCGCGGGATTTCCCCGTCGTCCAGGCGACCGTCATGCTGTTTGCCGTCATCTTCGTGGTGGTGAATCTGATCGTCGATATCATCTATGCGCTGCTCGATCCGCGCATCGGCTACAAGTGAGGCGCGACGTGACAGATGTGACCAGCCCCGCCGTGCCCGCCGACCCTCCGCGCCGCAGTCAGACGCAGCTAGTCCTGCGCCGATTGCTGCGCAAACCCGGCGCGATCTTCAGCCTGATCATTCTGGCGCTCTTCGTGATCTGTGCCCTGTTTCCCGAGTTGCTGTCGCCTCACGACCCTTACGCGCAGTCGCTCACCCGACGGCTGCGGCCCCCGGCCTTCATGGAGCGCGGGCTGGAAGGCTATTGGCTGGGTACCGACCAGCTTGGCCGCGATCTGCTGTCGCGCATCATTCATGGTGCAAGGATCACCTTGCTGATCGCGGTGCTGGCGGTTGCGGTTTCGGGACTCATCGGCACCGCGGCAGGGCTGGCAGCCGGGTATTTCGGCGGTCGCACGGATGCCGTGGTCCTGCGGCTGATCGACATGCAACTGGCGTTTCCGGTGATCCTGCTGGTCATCGCCATCGTCGCCGTCGTGGGTCCGTCGATCACCAATCTGATCATCCTGATGGGGATTTCGGCCTGGCCCCGCTTTGCCCGCATTGTGCGCGGGGCCGTCCTGTCGGTGCGCTCGCTGGAATTCGTCGACGCCGCACGGTCGCTGGGGGCGCACAACCTGCGCATCGTCATCCTGCACATCCTGCCCAACATCATGTCCGCCATCATCGTCTATGCCAGTTTCGAACTGGCGCGGATGATCCTTCTGGAAGCAACCCTCAGCTTTCTCGGCCTGGGCATTCAGCCACCGACCCCGACCTGGGGCGGCATGATCAACGATGGCCGGACCTACCTGTCGATTTCGTGGAGCGTCTCGCTGTTTCCCGGCATCGCCATTGCCCTGATCATTCTGGCCTTCAACCTGCTGGGCGACGAATTGCGCGATGCTCTCGACCCGCAGCTGAATCACAACTGAAACCGATCCTGAAAGGAACTTTCATGGCAACCGACCTGGCACGACATTCCTCGGCAGAGCCCGTCATCGACGGCCTGAACTGCGCCGTCCTGACCCGTGAGCAATTCCTGCGCACCATCGAGGGGCGCGTCAGTGCCCTGAACCTGACCTCCGTGCGCCCGCCCAGCGATCTGGCGACATCGATGAGCGACCTCGCCAAGGCGCTGGCCATCATCGCCGAGAATTCGGACATCGTTTCGGTGGTGACATCGGTGCGCGAGATCCGCGAGACCGCGGCGGCGGGCAAGCTGGGCATCATCCTGGGAACGCAGGGGTCGACCTTTCTGGAACATGACCTCCAGTTGCTCAGGGTGATGCAGCGGGCGGGCATCCGCATCCTGCAACCAACCTACATGGAACAGAATGCGCTGGGGTCCGGCGTTCTTGCCTTGCCTGACAAGGGACTGACCGACAAGGGGCACGAGTGGGTGGCCCTGATGAACGAACTCGGCCTGCTGATCGACCTGTCGCATGTCGGTTACCAGACCGCGATCGACGCGGCGAAGGCGTCGAAACGACCGGTCATCTGCAGCCATTCCAACGCCCGGGCGCTGTGCAACAGCCTGCGCAACATTCCTGACGAGGAAATCCGCGCCGTCGCCGAGACCGGCGGCACGGTGGGTGTGACGCTGTGGCCGCCCATGCTGCGCCATGAAACCCGCCCGACGATCGAGGATTTCTTCGCGCAGATCGACTATATGGTCAATCTGATCGGCATCGATCATGTGGCCTTTGGCAGTGACCTGTCCGAGCAGTCGAAGACCGAGGCGCAGTGGCAGTCCAGTTTCGGCCCCAAGGGCATCTATCCCGAAGTGACCGGCGTTCTGGGCGACTGGTTCATCTTTACCCAGCGGTTCACGGTCGGCTTTGAAAGCATGGCCCATACCGGGCGCCTTATCGACGGTCTGGCAGCGCGCGGTTACAGCGCGGCGGCTGTCGACAAGATCATGGGCGGCAACCTGCTGCGCGTCTATCAGGATATCTGGGGAGAGTGAGCTTGCCGGATACGCCCACCTCTGTATCGGCGCGCGAGCCGGTCCTGCGCGTCGAGAACCTGACGACCACGCTGTTTCTCAAGGACGGGCCCCTGCGCGCGACCGAGGGTGTCTCGTTCAGTGTCTATCCCGGGGAAACGCTGGGCATCGTGGGCGAATCCGGCTGTGGCAAGAGCATGACGGCGCTGTCCGTCATGCGCCTCTTGCCGCGCGGGCTGGGGCGCATCACCGGCGGATCGGTGACGATCGCCGGGGTGGGCGATCTGACGAGGCTGAGCGACAGGCAGATGCGCCGGGTTCGCGGCAATGATGTCTCGATGATCTTTCAGGAGCCGATGACCTCGCTCAACCCCGTGTTCCGTGTCGGGTATCAGATCGGCGAGGCCTTCCGCACGCATACCAAAGTCACCCGGGCCGAAGCTCGGCGCATGTCGATCGAGATGCTGGACATGGTGGGCATCCCCTCGCCCGAGGAACGCCATGACAGCTTTCCGCACCAATTGAGTGGCGGCATGCGCCAGCGGGCCATGATCGCCATGGCGCTGGCCTGCCGACCAAAGGCCGACAACCGCGCTGGACGTGACCATTCAGGCGCAGGTGCTGAAGCTGATCGACCGGCTAAAGCGGGAAACCGGCACCTCTGTCGTGCTGATCACGCATGATCTGGGGGTGATCGCGCGCAATGCGCAGCGCGTCGTGGTGATGTATGCCGGCGTCGTCGTCGAAGAGGCGGATGTCGCGGATCTGTTCCGCCAGCCGCTGCATCCCTACACCCAGGGCCTCATGCGGTCGATTCCCCGGATCGGAGCGACGGAACGGCGCAGCAGGCTGAACACCATCGAGGGCACGGTGCCGAGCCTGCAGAAACTGCCCGCAGGCTGCCGGTTCTCTGACCGTTGCCCCCACGTCCATGACCGCTGCCGCCTGCAAGAGCCGCCCCTGGCGTCGCCAAAGGGAATGAACGGTCTGCGCAAGGTTCGCTGCTGGCTTTACGAGGAGGCGACATGACGCCCGCGCGCACCGCTCAACCGCTGTTGTCCGTCCGCGGGTTGAAGCGGCATTTTCCTCAATCGTCCTCGTTCTTCGGACCGGCGCGGTTCATCCATGCGGTTGACGGTGTCGATCTGGACATCTACGCCGGTGAAACGCTGGGGCTGGTCGGCGAAAGCGGCTGCGGGAAGTCCACGGTCGGGAGGCTGATTGCCCGGCTCGACACGCCGACTGCCGGGACAATCGACTTTGACGGCACCCGGATCAGCGATCTGGGGCAGGGGAGCCTCAAGTCCCTGCGTCAGTCGGTGCAGATGATCTTCCAGAATCCGTTTTCCTCGCTCAACCCGCGCATGACGGTCGGAGCAATTCTGGAAGAACCCCTGATCATCCACCGCAAGGGCGACAGCGCCGAAAGACGTCGGCGCGTTCTGCATCTGCTCGATCAGGTCGGGCTGCGGCGTGACCAGATCGACCGCTATCCGCATGAATTCTCGGGCGGGCAACGCCAACGCATCGGGATTGCGCGGGCGCTCGCGCTGGAGCCCAAGCTGATCATCTGTGACGAGCCGGTGTCCGCGCTGGATGTGTCCATTCAGGCGCAGATCATCAATCTGTTGATAGACCTGCAAACCGAACTGGGCCTGTCCTACCTTTTCATCTCGCACGATCTGAGTGTTGTCGAACATATCAGCGACCGCGTGGCGGTCATGTATCTGGGTCGCATCGTCGAGCAGGCCGAGGCACCGGCGATCTATGCCGAGCCCTTGCACCCCTATACCGAGGCGCTGCTTTCTGCCGTTCCGCCACCGGATCCGCTGGCCCAAACCCGCGAGATCATCCTCGAAGGTGGCGTGCCCAGCCCTGCCGCCCCGCCGCCGGGCTGTCATTTCGCGCCGCGCTGCCCTTACGCGCTGCCCAAGTGCAGCGAATCGGTGCCGACGCTGGCGGAATACCGGCCTGGCAGGCTGGTGCGATGCCTGCGGCTGGATGAAATCAGCGGCCACAGGCTGTCAGGGTCGCCCGCCTGAGACCAGCCGCCCTGGTCGACGTCGACGGAATTGCAACCGATCAGCCGTGGACGGCCCTGGCGGGACTGATCCCTGAAACGGCAAAGTGATCGGGCTGGAGCGACGGGCGTGGTGCTGGCGTCGGCTGTGTGATCGCGCGCCTCAGCCGATACCGAACAGGTCCGGCCGGTCGCGCAAAAGCCGGTCCAGCGCGCCGAGGACATTGGTGACATGCGCGCGCAGGAGATGCTCGGCCCGGTCCGGGTCACGGTCGGCGATAGCCGAAAGGATCGCGGCATGTTCATCGACCACCAACGCCAGCTTGCCAGGTTCAGGCACCTGCAGGGCACGGATCCGGTCAAGGTGCGCCTTGCGAGCGTGGATCACAGCCCAGATGGGCGCCATCCCGGCCAGATCGAACAGGCTTTTGTGAAAGCGGTCATCCACCGGGACCGAGGCGAAATAATCCTGCGTTTGCAGGATGGTGCGGTGTTCGGCAATGATGGCACGAGGCAGGGACAGGTCCGGCGGCGGCCCGATGGACAGGCGGCGTACCACGGCGGCTTCGAGGTTCTCGCGCAGAAACTGCGCCTGCCGCACGGCGTCGGGGTCGATCCGCGCGACCTTGGTGGTGTGCTGGGGTGCGATCACCACAAGGCCGTGGTCGGCCAGCCGCAACAGGGCCTCGCGGATCGGGGTGCGGCTGGTGCCGAAGTGCTGGCCAAGGTCCTTTTCCGACACGGTCTCGCCCGGCGCCATGCGCAGCGTGACGATCTGCGCGCGCAGGTCGTCATAGATGTCATCGGCAAGAGAACGGCGGCGGCGGGATAACAGCATCAGGGCCTCGGGGCGATTTGGTGGCAGGATAGCGATTTTGGCCCGGAGTGAAATATGAGCTTGGCTACGATACACTAATATATTACCAAGGGATGCACCCTGCCGGAGCCTGAGATGACGAAGACCCCCGAAACCCTGCGATCCGCCCGCTGGTTCGCGCCGGATGATTTGCGCAGCTTTGGCCATCGCTCGCGCCTGATGCAACTGGGCTATTCCGAGGCCGATTTCATGGGAAAACCGGTGATCGGCATCCTGAACACCTGGTCGGAACTGAATTCCTGCCACGCCCATTTCCGCGAGAGGGCGCAGGATGTGAAGCGCGGTGTGTTGCAGGCGGGGGGATTCCCGGTGGAACTGCCTTCGCTCAGCGTCGACGAGAGTTTCACCAAACCGACCTCGATGCTCTATCGCAACATGCTGGCGATGGAGACAGAAGAGATGATCCGCTCACACCCCCTTGACGGCGTGGTGCTGATGGGCGGTTGCGACAAGACCACGCCGGGGCTGGTGATGGGAGCGCTGAGTGCCGGGGTGCCGATGATCTATCTGCCCGCCGGGCCGATGCTGCGCGGCAATTACGCCGGGCAGAAACTGGGCTCGGGCTCGGATGCGTGGAAATACTGGGATGAACGGCGCGCGGGCAACATCAGCGCGGCGGAATGGCAGGGGTTGCAGGGGGGCATCGCACGCTCGGCCGGGGTCTGCATGACGATGGGCACGGCCAGCACGATGACGGCGATTGCCGATGCGATGGGGCTGACGTTGCCGGGGGCCTCGTCCGTGCCGGCGGTGGACAGCGGGCATCAGCGGATGGCGGCAGATTGCGGGCGCCGCGTGGTGGAGATGGTCTGGGAGGATTTGACGCCTGACCACATCGTGACCGAATCCTCGGTGCGCAACGCCGCCGTGGTGGCGATGGCGACGGGCTGTTCCACCAATGCCGTGGTGCATCTGATCGCCATGGCGCGCCGGGCGGGTGTCACCCTGATGCTGGATGATCTGGACGCGCTTGGCCGCGTCACCCCGCTGATCGCCAATGTCCGGCCGGCGGGCAAGGATTACCTGATGGAGGATTTCTTTTACGCCGGCGGCCTGCGCGCGCTGATGGCGCAATTGGGCGACCGGCTGGACCTGTCGGCGATGACGGTGACGGGCCGCACGATGGGCGAGAATCTGCAAGGCGCAAAGGTTTACAACGACGACGTGATCCGGCCCCTGTCGAACCCGGTTTATGCCGAAGGGTCGCTGGCCGTTCTGCGCGGCAATCTGTGTCCCGACGGCGCGGTGATCAAACCGGCCGCCTGCGATCCCCGGTTTCATGTCCATCAAGGCCCGGCGCTGGTCTTTGACAGCTACGCCGACATGAAGGCCGCGATCGATGATGAAACGCTGGAGGTGACGCCCGATAATGTGCTGGTGCGGCGCAACGCCGGGCCGCTGGGCGGGCCGGGGTTTCCCGAATGGGGGATGCTGCCGATCCCGAAGGCGCTGATCAAACAGGGCCACCGCGACATGCTGCGGATCTCCGACGCGCGGATGTCGGGCACCTCTTACGGCGCCTGCGTGCTGCATGTGGCGCCGGAATCCTTTGTCGGCGGGCCGCTGGCCCTGCTGCGGACGGGCGACATCGTGCGTCTGGACT
>CALEZJ010000426.1 GCA_937927885.1 uncultured Paracoccaceae bacterium
ATCCGCTGTTCGAGGCCGCGCCCGGTCATCTGCGCCACGCCGAGGAGCTTGATCGAATAGCCCATGTCGCGCGCCAGCCGAATGTCGTCGATGCTGACGCTGCCGATCCCCTGCAACGCGACCGCGCCGAAATCGACCGCCGTGCCAAAGGCGATGGCGCTCAGCAGGCTCAGCTTGTGGCCGGCGTCGATGCCACCCACGTCAAGGTTCGGATCGGCCTCCAGATAGCCCAGCCCGCGGGCCTCTTCGAACACGGTTTCATAAGAGAGCCCTGCGTTTTCCATCCGGGTCAGGATATAATTGCAACTGCCGTTCATCACGCCCATGACCCGGCGGATGGCATTGCCTGCCAACCCCTCGGTCAGCGCCTTGATGACGGGGATGCCGCCCGCCACCGCCGCCTCGAAGCGCAACGAACGCCCGGCGGACTCGGCCTGCAAGGCCAGTTCCGTGCCGTGATGGGCCAGCAGGGCCTTGTTTGCCGTCACCACATCCTTGCCCTGGGCCAGCGCGGTTTCGACCAGCGCCTTTGCGGGACCGGAATCGCCGCCGATCAGTTCGACCACCACATCGACATCCGCGCGCCGGGCCAGCGCCACCGGGTCATCCTCCCAGGCATAGGCCGAAATATCGGCCGAGCGGGTCTTGGCGCGCGAACTTGCGCTGACGGCCGTGATCACCACCGGCCGCCCGGCGCGCCGGGCCAGCAGGTCCGCGTGGGTCTGGACGATCTTGACCACGCCGATACCAACCGTGCCGAGACCGGCAATACCAAGACGCAGGGGGGCATTCATGAGAGACTCCGGAGGCTTGGCCCCGGGACGGGGCGTCGCGGGCAGGATTAGCGTCTTGGCGTCGAGGGCGCAATGCGCGCTTTGGCGCGCTCAACCCGCCTCGCGCAGCAGGGCCGCCCGCCGCAGCAGATCGCTGTCGGCCGCAGGGGCGGGCGCGGCGGATTGCCTGCGCAACGCCGCAGCGCGGGCGCGCAGCGAGGCCGCGCGGGCGTTCAGGCCGCTTTCGACAGCCGAGGTGCGGGCAGGGCTGGAGGCCTCGGCCCGGCGGGCGGCAAGGTCCTCGGCGCTCAGGAGCGGCGGGGCATCGGGTGCGACCATTCCCCCGCAGCCCGCCAGCGCGAGCAGGGCGGCAAAGGCAAGGGGCAGTACGGGACGGGGCATGCGGGCGCTTTCACCGGGATCGTCGCGCCAGACTAGCGTGCACGCGCAAGGGCCGCAACGGCGGGGTTGCGCGTGGGGCCGGTTGCGTGACAATGGCGCATGGCCCGCACCTCTGGTTCCCGCGCCGAGATCACCGCCCCGCGTCTGCGTGACGCGGCGCTCCGGCTGTTCGCGCGCCATGGCTATGCGGCGGTCTCGATGCGCCAGATCGCCGCCGAGGTGGGGGTGCAGGTGGGCGCGCTCTATCTTTACACCTCCGACAAGCAAAGCCTGCTGTTCGAACTCATGCGCGACCATATGCAGGACCTGCTGGACGCTTGGGCCGCCAGTGACCCGCCGCCTGGCGATGCGGTGGCGCGGCTCGAGCATTTCGCGCGCTTCCACATCCGGTTTCATGCCGCTCGCGCCGAAGCCGTGTTCATCGCCTATATGGAACTGCGCAACCTCACGCCCGAAAATTTCGCCGCGATCGAGGCCTTGCGCCGATCCTACGAGACGGCGCTGGACTCGATCCTGCGCGACGGCCAGGCCGAGGGAAACCTGCATGTCCCCGACACCAAACTGGCGGCGATGGCGCTGATTGCCATGCTGAACGGTGTGAACACCTGGTTTCGCGAGGGCGGTCGCCTCAGCCGAGAACGGGTCGAGGCGCTGCATGTCGACATGGTGTTGCAGGCGGCCGGCGCGCGCGCGGGTGAGGGGGCACGCAGGGGCGCCGCGTCAGGCCTCAGGTCCGGTTGATCGTCAGCGCAGAATTGCACATCGCATTGCCATAGGTGCCGATGAAGATCGCGTATTGCCCGCTCACCGCGCTGGAAATGCGGATGCCCGCGTTCCATCCCGCGCCACTGAAGTCGTCGTTGAACCACCACTGACCGTTCGGGTCGCGGATCAGCAGCGTGGTGTCGCAGGTCTGGCCCGAATTGCCATCGTTCATGCGCACCTGCAGCGTGCGGGTCTGCGACTGGTTGTCATAGTTCAGGATCAGATGCGGTGTCGCGTTGATCCGGCCGACGGCCCCGCTGATCAGCGAACAGCCCGACAGGTTGGTTGGCCCGCCCGCCTGCCGGGTCATGGTGATGCCGGTCGCGAGGTCGTTGGCCGTCATCGTCAGCCAGGGGGCCGGGATGCGGTATTCCGGGCAGCCGGTGTAGCGCATGAAGCGCGTGTGCGGATCGGCGCTGTGGGCGGCCCGCGTGTTGGTGAAGGGCGCCGCCGACCCGGTGCCCGAGGCCGCGATCGACAGGTTGTCGAGGCCGAAGCCCTCGTTGTCCACGGTTTCGTTGGTGCCGGCCGAGAAGCCCAGCGAGAAGGTCTGCGGCGCGTTTTCCAGGGTCAGCACGACGCGCCAGCGCTGGTCGTTCCAGTAGCTGACCGCAAAGTTGGTCCCCGACGGGGGCGTTTGCAGCGTCATCGTCAGCCGGTAGGTCATCCCGTCCAGATACCCCGACGCCGTGCGGTTGTTGCGATAGATCGGCGTCGTGTGGTCGTTGATGAACAGGTCCATCGAGATCGGCTGATTGTTGAAATACAGTGTGAAATTGTCGCCCCAGGCATGGGCCCAGGTCGCGTGGTATCCGTCCCAGCTGTCGGTCACCAGAAGGTCAAAGGCGATGGTCGCATTGGTGCCCGCGTTCAGAAGGTCAACCGCCAGGGTGACCGGGGCGGCATAGGTCTCGGGTCCGAAGGGGCCAAGGAATCCCCCCGTCGGCCCGCCCGAGGTGACGCTGGTGCGCGACCAGCCGGTGGTCACGCCGTCGTCAAAGGAATAGGTGCGGTTCGGGCTGGGCGGGGTCGGGATCACCGGATCGGTCGGATCGGGCAGGGTCTCGTTGCCGCCACCGACCCAGGCGATCTCGTAATCGGATTCGGGATAGATGGTTTCGACGCCGTCGAAATGGATCCAGGGGGCAAAGCGCGGGCGCACCACGACCACCGGGGCAAAGCGCAACTGGCCCACGCCGACACTGGCAAAGGGCGACCACAGGGCAAAGGTCTCGACCAGAAGAAGCGCCTCTCCGGGCAACACCGGCGGAATGCGTCCGGGCAGGTCCTCGACCGGCATCTGCGCCGCCGCCCCGGTGAAGGAAAACGAGCTGTCCTCGCCAAAGAGGGCCGCCAGCGTGTCCAGATCGCCGCTTTGCATCAATTCGAAGGTCGTCGCGGGCAGAGGTTGCAGCCCGCGCGTGCCATAGGACCATTGCAGCCGGTTGCGGTTGTTGGCGCTGTCCCAGATCACCGAACTGACCCGGATCCGGGTCGGATACCGCGAATCGGCGAGGAAATCGAACACGCCGTTCAGCCCCTCGACATAGGCGGCGGTGAACATGTCGGTCTCGCGCGACATGATGTCGGCGACGGTCTGCGCCGCCATCTGGGTCTGATAGCTGGCCTTGTAGCCGTCAAAGAACACCACCGTGGCCGCCAGCGCCCACAAGAGCAGCGGCAGCGAGATCACCAGTTCGACCGCAGCCGAACCCCGGACTTCGCCGACGAATCGGCCCATGCGGCGGGCAAGGGTGTGAAAAGGGGTCATGGCGGGGCTCATGTCGGTTCGTTGGCAAAGGCGGCATGCGAGATGATCCGGTAGCCCCCCGAGGCATCGCGTTCGAGCCCGAGGATCAGGCCGGTCATGTCGATGAAGGGATCGGCTACCGCGCAGACCCGGATCAGCATCAGCTGCTGACTTCCGGGCGAGGGGGTAAAGGCCAGCACCGGTGCGATATTCGCCGCGCGGTCGACGCATTGCACCGGCGCGTTCAGCCCGGCCCAGGTGTTGGTGTCGATCGGGCGAAGCTCGATGGCGATGTTGGATTCGCAATTGGCGATCAGGAACGTGTTGCGGCAGACCTGCGTGCGAAAGGCGGCAAAGCCGTTGGCGGCCACATTCCCCAGCCGCACCTGTCGCACCGCGATGTCCACGGCGCGGTCCAGAAACACCTGGCGCAGCATGACCACGCCGAAATCGACCGCAGAGAACAGCAATGCCAGCACCAGTGGGACGGCGACCACGAATTCCAGCGTCGCCGAACCGATCTCGGATCGGCGAAACCGGTCGAGGAGGCGGGTCGGCGCGCTCATTGCGTCAGCCTCAGCGCCTGGGTCTGGACCGAGGCGCCAATGGCCTGGAAGACCGTGAGGATCTCGGCGACCGAGGCGTTGAAATAGTGGCTGGGCGACGAGGCGCAGTTCTGCATCAATGCGACCCCGCCCGACGGCGCCTGAAAGGCGACCGAGTAGATCAGCACGTTGCGGGCTTTCAGTTCGGTGCAGACGGCAATGGTGTTCAGGTCCTGCTGCGCGTTGGAATAGCGCGATCCGCAGCAGTTCTCGCCATCGGTCAGCAGCAGCATGGCGCGCACCACATTCGGTTCGTTCCAGTCAAAGGGGCGGTTGGCAAAGACCGGGCTGACGCTGCCAGCGGTGATCAGGCTGGCGAGCGCCGGACGGATCGAGGGATCGAAGAACATCGCCCCCCAGCGTGCACCGAGATCGATCGAGGTCGTGTCCGAGGCAACGAGGCTGTTGATATGCCCGACAGCGGTTGCAGCGTCGTGCAGATAGGGCCGCACCGTGCGCCAGTCGGCGGTGTTGCAGCTGCGCCGGGTGGTCGACAGGCTCAGGGTGTTGGTCAGAGTGTTCCAGTTGGTCCAGTCATTGCAGGCACCTGAACCCGAAATGTTCGTGAAATTGTTCAGAAACCCGGCCGGTGGCAGCACCCAGGTGTCATAGGGCACCAGTGTCACGGCAACGCGCCCATCCGAATTGTCGGCCAGCAAGGTATTCGCCAGATCGGCGGCGGCCTGACGCATCGCGGCAATCTTGGTGCCGGCCATCGAACCGGACACATCCAGCACCATCACCAGTTCCAGCCGGGCGCCGCCGCCAACGGCCTCGGTGGCCTGCGCCGGGGTGGCGACGGCGAAATCGTTGATGCCGATCATGCGCATGAACAGCGAGGGCACGGTGGCCGAGGGAACCACGGTGATCGTGCGACCGGTCTCTTCGTCCTCGACGATGGAATAGCGCCCGGCAAGCTGCTCCTGCATGCCTTCGGCGGCGAAATAGGCGTTCAGGATTTGCTCGGGGGTGGCGTTCGACGGGTTGTCACGCAGCATCGTCGCGGCCAGCACGGCGCGGTCGGTCAGCCCCTGCATCCGCAGGCGGACATTCTCGTGGCGCATGAGATCGATTGCCAGACCGGCGACCAGCAGCATGGCGACAAAGACGAACAGGCTGAACACCGCAAAGCTGCCCTCGTCGCGCCGCAGGAAGCGCGCGACAGGCCGACGCGAGGCCGATGGACGCTCCGGAGACACTGGCATGACGCACCCTCACTCAAGGCCGGAAGACACATTCTCCCGCGAACGGGATACCGGGGTGCAATGGCTGAATTAGGGCGGAGCGGGCCGGGAATGTGGCAAAGTCGCGGCAATGCGCCGGGCGGGATCAGCCGAAATCGCGGGCGAGGGCGCAGAATTGCTCCAGCCCGATCTCCTCGGCGCGCGCGGTGGGGGCGATGCCCAGCCGTTCCAGCCGCGCCTCGATTCCGGCGTCAAGGGGTTTGAGCGCCGAGCGCAGCATCTTGCGCCGCTGGTTGAAGGCGGCGGCGACGACCCGTTCCAGCGTTCTCGCCGGGGCCGGAAAGCGGGGCTGCGGCAGGGCCGTCAGATGCACCACGGCCGAGTCGATCTTTGGCGGCGGGGTGAAGGCCGAAGGCGGCAGGGTCAGCACGATGCGCGCCTCGGCCCGCCATTGCGCCAGCAGCGCGAGACGCCCGTAGGCCTTGCTGCCGGGCTTCGCCACGATGCGCTCGGCCACCTCCTTTTGGAACATCAGCGTCAGCGAGGTCCAGAAAGGGGGCCAGTCCGGCGGTGTCAGCCAGCGCACCAGCAGTTCGGTGCCGACATTGTAGGGCAGATTGGCCACCACCTTGATCGGCGCGGACAGATGCGCCAGCGGATCGATCTTCAGCGCGTCGCCCTGCACCACCTCCAGCCGTCCGGGATAGGCGGCGGCGATTTCGGCCAGCGCGGGCAGGCACCGGCGGTCGAGTTCCACCGCCAGCACCTTGCGCGCGCCCTCGGCCAGCAGGCCGCGGGTCAGGCCGCCGGGGCCCGGTCCCACTTCCAGCACGTCATGCCCCGCCAGATCCCCCGCCGCGCGCGCGATGCGGGCGGTCAGGTTCAGGTCCAGAAGGAAATTCTGCCCCAGCGCCTTTTTCGCCTGAAGGTCATGCGCCGCGATCACCTCGCGCAAGGGGGGAAGGGAGTCGATCTGCGCCATGCGCCTCTTTTCGTCGCAAAGCGCGCCCGTGGCAAGGGTGGCGCCGTCAGCCCCGGCGAGCGAGGGCCATGTCCCGGGCCATGACCATGGCCGCGCGCATCGACGAGGGATCAGCCCGGCCCTTTCCGGCAATGTCATAGGCCGTGCCGTGGTCGGGCGAGCTGCGCACGAAGGGCAGGCCCAGCGTCACATTCACCCCACCGGCAAAGTCGATGGTCTTGATCGGGATCAGTGCCTGATCGTGGTACATGCAGATTGCCGCGTCATAGCGCGCCCGCGCCGCCGGGTGGAACATCGTGTCGGCGGGCAGGGGACCAAGGATGCGCATGTTCCGATCCGCGAAGTCGCGCAGCACGGGGGCGATGACCTCCAGATCCTCGCGTCCCATGGTGCCGCCTTCGCCGGCATGGGGGTTCAGCCCGGCCACGGCGATGCGCGGATCGGAAATGCCGAAATCGCGGATCAGCGCCGCATGGGTGATCTCGATCGTCCGGCGCAGAAGGTCGGGCGTCAGGGACCTGGGCACTTCGGCCAGCGGGATGTGGATGGTCGCGGGCACGACGCGCAGGTCGGGGCAGGCCAGCATCATCACAACCTCGCATCCGCCCGCCAGATGGGCCAGAAACTCGGTATGGCCGGGAAAGGCGAATCCGGCGCCGTCCTTCAGCGCCTTCTTGGTGATCGGCGCGGTGACAAGGGCGCTGCACGCCCCGGATTGCACCAGATCGACCGCGCGCTCGATGGCGGCGATGGTGCCTGCGGCGTTGGCCGGGTCGGGGTGGCCGGGGATCGCCTGCGCGGCAAAGGGCAGCGGCAGCACGGCCAGAACCCCCTTGGGGACGGGCTGGCCCGGGGCTGCGACCGCCTGCCAGCGGGTGTCGGCGGGCAGATGGCGCGGGTCGCCGATCCAGACCAGCGGCGCGGGGGCCCCATCGGCGGCAATGCGCGCGGCCAGCTCGGGGCCGATCCCGGACGGGTCGCCGCAGGTCACCGCAAGCGGAGAAAGCGCCGACGCCATTTCAGCGCCGACGGATCTCGGCCTCGGCGCGCAGGCGTTGCAGATAGACCGAGGCCTGGCCCTCCAGCGCGCGATTGATCAGCGCCATGCGCACCTCCTCGCGAGAGGGCATGTCCTCGGTCGCCACGCGGCGGGCGCACAGCATCAGGACCACCAGCCCACCACCCTCGACCATGTTGGCCGAGATCTGCAGCGGGTTCATCCGCTCCAGTTCGGTGCGCTCGCCCGCTGGCGTATTCGGCAGGCTGCTGACGCGCTCCTCTACGGCGCTGTCGGGCAGGCCCGGAACGCTGCGCAGCACCACGCCGGCGAAATCGGCGCAGGAATCCGCGCTGGCGCGGATCGCCTCGACGCGCGCCAGGTTTTCCTCGCTGCGCCCGCCGGGCAGGACCGCGCGGCGATAGTCGAGTTCGATCGCCTCGGGCGGGACCGAGCGCGTGTCGCGCCTCGCGCGCAACTGGAAGAAGGCATAGGCGCCGGGCATGTCCAGGGGGCCGATGACGGTGCCCACGGCGGCCGTCGCCAGTGCAGGCCCGACCGGGTCGGGAATGCCTGCGACGTTGATCCAGCGATCCACCCGCCCGCCCGATGGTCCCGACGGGGCCAACGACACCTGCCGTGCGGCGTTGGAAAAGTCGGTTTCGCTGCGCATCTGCTGGATCAGCGGAATGATGCGCTGAACGGCTTCGGCATATTCGGGGTCCGACGCAAGGAAGATCTCCGAGATCAGCACCTCGACCGAGGGCTGCACGCCTTCGACCGAGATCGCGTGGTCGATCTGCGACTCGGTGATGGTGATCGTCGACCCGTAGGCCTGCCGCACCACCTCGCGCCACAGAACGCCGGCGCGGATGAATTCGACCAGCGTCTCGCGGTCGATGCCCGCCGCGGCCATGCGGCTGATCATTTCGTCCGCGGTCAGTTCGGCGCGCGCGGCCAGTTCGGCGATGCCGTCGTTGATCTGGTCCGGGGTCAGTCGCCCGCCCAGCCGCCGTCCCTCCTGCAGTTGCAGCCGCTCCTCGATCAGCCGCTCGATCGCCCGCTCGCGCGGGTTCTGCCCGGCGGCGCCGATGAATTCGAGAAACCGCATCTTCTGGGTGATCTCGTAATTGGTGATCGGCGAATCGTTGACATAGACCACGGCGGCAAACGGCGACTGGGCGCGCGCCTCGGGGACGGCCAGGCCAGCGCAGGCCAGCACCAGCGCGGCCAGCAGGGGCAGTCGGGCGATCAGGGAAAAGGCGGGTCGCATGCGCGGCATTCCGTTCTGCTCGTTGCTCGGGTTTCCGGATGGCTAGCCGGTCCCGGGCGGGTTGAAAAGGGGGCCGCTCAGGCCCGGCAGGTGCGTCCGTTCACGACCGGCGCCCGCCCGCCGATCCCCAGGAACGCAACCCGCAGGTTGAACCTGGTCGACGCCGAAGGGTTGGTCGCGGTGACGAAATGGCGGGCCAGCGACAGGTCCACCATCAAGCATTCATTGGAGAAACCGACGCCGGTCCGCGCCGAGGCAAAGAGGTCCTGCGACAGGTCGTAGTCCCAGCCCAGCCGGGTCGTCCAGCCGCTGGCGAACCGGTGGCTCAGGTCGAGGCTCCATTCGTTCAGGTCGGTGGCGCGCGATTCGGCGGCCGCCGCGGCGACATAGAGGAACCGGGTGCCAAGCGTCGTGGCGTTCCACGACAGCGCCAGATTGGATTCGGCGCGCGACAGCCGCCGGTCGTCGTCCATCAGCAGCCTGAGCGACAGCGCATGGCCCTGCCGCGTGCTGAGCCGTCCGGCCAGCAGCCAGTCCGACCGGGTCAGGCCCAGGGGCTGACGGTGCGCCGGGTCGAAATCCAGGGCTGCGGTGCGCCAGATGCGCCCGACCAGCGCCTCGCTCGACCAACCCGCGGCATCGTGGCGTGTCCAGCGCAGCCCGCTGTTCAGCCGGGTGCCGTCGTCCGGGCGATCCTGACCGGAATAGCGGTCGAGCGCAAAGAGGTTGCCCGCATCGAGTTCGGGCATGGTGTGATCGTCGTTGGGCAGGACCGGTCCGGTCCGGCGGCTGCCGACCAGTTGCACGACCGGTTCGATGACATGGCGGGCGCCGTCCTCGGTCACGGCGGCCCAGGGCCAGCGCAGTTCCACCATCCCCTGCAACGCCGAACGGTTGACCGGGTCCGGCCAGAGCCCGTCATCGCCGACCCGCACATGGTCGAGCCTGCCCTGCACCGCGCCCGTCGCCAGCACGCCGCCGGGCAGGACGGCGCTGCGTCGCCAGCCCAGTTGCACCCAGGCCCGGGCGACATCGCGCCCCGCGGTGCCATCGGTCGTCGACAGCCGCTGAAAACCCCTCGCACCCAGTTCGAACCGCGCCTCGCCCCCGGCCAGCGCGTGGCGTTGCACCAGTTCGGCCTCGAGCACGGCATTGGGCAGGGTGCGGTTGTCATCGGTCGCGCGCAGCGAATAGAAGGCCAGCGCCCGCGCACGGATTGCCTGATCGCGACGGATGCGCTCCAGCGTGACATCCGCCGAAAGCCGGGCATCGTCGGAGATGTCGTAGGTTTCCAGATATTGCCGATCCGAGGTCAGGATCAGATCCGAACTCAGCCGCCAGCCGCCGCCCAGATGGAACAGGCTGCGCAGATAGGCATAGCCCCGCAGGCGACCCGGAATCAGCCGATCGCGCGAGACCTGGCCACCCACTTCCAGCCCGCCATTCTGCCGCGCGAGGCGAAAGCGCAGTCCCAGCCCGACCATGCCACCCGTCGACACCTGCGGTGTCAGGGTCAGATCGCGCGTCGGGCCCAGCGGAATGAAATAGGGCAGCCCCACCCGCAGCCCCAGATCGCTGCCCATGTCGATCTCGGGACGCAGGATGCCGCGCTGGCGGTCGGTGTCGGGTGCCGGGATGCTGAGCCTTGGCAGGTAGAAGACCGGAACACCCGCCATCCGCAACTGCGCACGCCGAAACAGCAGCCGATTGTCGGACTGGTCATGCTGCACGCTTTCGGCGCGGATTTCCCACAGCGGCGTCGGGTTCGAGGCGCAGACCGGGCAGGACGAGGCCACCACCGAGTCGAGTTCTGTCACACCGTCCTCGTGGCGGGTGAGGCGCGCGGCCGCGACCTGCAGGTGCTGGTCGATCACCATGCGTGCGCCGGTGATGATCCCGGCGCGCAATTCGCCGTCCAGTTGGGCGGCGTCCGCCAGGATCAGCGTGTCGGGGCCGTCGCTGAGGGTGATCGGACCCTCGATCTGCAAGCGCCCGCTGCGTCGGTCGAACACCAC
>CALEZJ010000427.1 GCA_937927885.1 uncultured Paracoccaceae bacterium
CTCCTGAACTGCGCGCTGAACCTGCGTCGCATCCGCCACATCGCAGGGGATCAGCGCCGCGCCCGTCTCCTCCGCCACGGCCTGTAGCGCGGCCGAGGGTCGTCCCGCCAGACCGAGATGCGCGCCGACCTGCGCAAAACGTCGTGCGGCGGCGGCCCCAATGCCCCGACTCGCCCCGGTAAGCAGAACGGATTTCCCCGCGATCTGCTGCGCCCAAGCCGCCATTTCCACCCTCTCGCCCCGCTGATGTTACGACTTGGTAACGCGCTGTTCACCGGTCTTCCAGCCTGACGCCACGGCTTTTCGCTTGACGCATGATGCGCCTGCGGCACAATCCGCTCATATTTTTCGCCGAAAGGCTCTGGGGGTATTCATGTCCATTCTCGATCACCGCCTGTTTTCCTTGCCTGCCGTGTCCGTCCTTGCGCTTTGCGCCGCGACGCCGACGCTGGCGCAGCAGATGACTGCAAAGGATGCCTGGGCCGGGTTGCGCAGCGCCGCCGCCGGGGCCGGTCTGACGATGAGTGCGCAATCCACCTCGGATCTGGGCAATGCCCTGTCGATCAACGGCTTGCGGATTTTCCCGACCTCCGATCCGCGCGCGCTGGTGGTGTCGATGGACAGCCTGCGCATCGAACCGCGCGGCGACATGATCGCCGTGGTCCCCTCGGCGCTGGTGACGGTCGAAACCCTCATCAGCGACGGAACCGCGCTGACCTTCCAGATCGAACACGACGGTGAAATCCTGGGCGCCCTGAGCGACACCGATGCCGCGCTCGATTTCGACTTTGCCACGCTGACGGCGCGCCTTGTCGGATCGACGCGGCAAGGACGCCCGACCGCAGATTCGATGGTGATTTCGCTGACCGGCCTCGGAGCACAGATGCGCGCGGCCCGTGAGGGGAGCGCGGATGTCAGCATCGGCGCGACCAGCGTGAGCTATGATTTCAGCCTGATTGACGGGATGGGCTACAGCCAGAGCGGCGACGGTCTGATCGAAGGGCCGCGGCTGACCTTCACCGCGACCGAACTCGACGCCCTTGAAGGCGCGCGTACGCTGACCGAGGCGACACAGGCCGGCATCACCATGCGCCTTGCGCTCAGCACCGGTCCGTCCAGCGGCAATTCGGTGCAGAACCTCGAGGGAATGCAGATCGCCATGGGCTCGACCTCGACCGAGTCCGGGCTTGAACTGGCCTTTGTCGAAGGGCGGCTTGAAGGCAGCCTCTATGCCGGTGCGGGTTCGATCCAGGGCGGTATGGGGCCGATCACTGGCAGCGCCACGCTGGATGGGATGGGTCTGGACGTGCTGATCCCGCTGGCGATCACGCCCGACGACCAGCAGATGCGCTATGCGTTCCGCTTTGACAACCTGCGGCCTTCGCCCGACCTGATGACGACCCTGGGCGCCGGGATCTTTGCCGGCGACAGCCTGTCTCTGGGGCTGGACGTGGGTGCGATGGGTCGGCTGGTGCGTGACATCCCCATCGACGGCAGCGAGATGGACGATGATGAGTCGCCCTTTGATCTGAGCGAACTGCGGCTCGATTCCGTCCTGATCCGGGTCGGCGATTCCGAATTCAACGGGACGGGCGCGATCCGGATGATCGGCGGACTTCTGGCGAACATGGACCGCGACATGCCCGATGCGGAAGGGGATCTGACCTTCAACCTGGTTGGCGGCGAGCGCCTGCTGACCCGGGTGCAATCGCTGAACCTGATCCCGGTGGACCAACTCTTTTTCGTGCGCATGATGGTGAATGGCCTGGGCCGTCCGGTCGGCGACGATCATCTGCAATCGGACGTGGCCATCCGTTCAGGTGGCGTCATCACCGTGAACGGCGCGCCTTTGCCGTTCTGAGGGGGCCGCCGGTGGGGTGAAACCCCACCCTACCCCGGCACAAAGCGAAAAGGCCCCGGCAGCGATCCCGGGGCCTCTGTCTGTCAGGGAAAACCGATCACTCGGTCTTCTCTTCCTTCTTCTCGACGATCTCTTCGCCGGTTTCCTGGTCGACCATCTTCATCGCCAGACGCACCTTGCCGCGCTCGTCAAAGCCCAGAAGCTTGACCTTCACTTCCTGGCCTTCCTTCAGCGCATCCGACGGATGGTTCAGGCGCTTGGACGCGATCTGCGACACATGCACCAGACCGTCACGCTTGCCGAAGAAGTTCACGAAGGCGCCGAAATCGACGATCTTGACCACCGTGCCGGTATAGATCTTGCCCATCTCGGGCTCGGCCACGATCGAATAGATCATGTCATAGGCCTTTTTGATCGCCGCCTGATCGTTCGAGGCAATTTTGATCGTGCCGTCGTCGTTGATGTCGACCTTGGCGCCCGACACTTCGACGATCTCGCGGATCACCTTGCCGCCCGAGCCGATCACTTCGCGGATCTTGTCGGTCGGAATGGTCATCGTCTCGATCTTGGGCGCATACTGGCTGAAGGCGTTGGCGCTGGTCAGCGCCTTCGACATTTCGCCCAGAATGTGCATCCGGCCGTCCTTGGCCTGTGCCAGGGCCTGCTCCATGATGTCAAAGGTGATCCCTGCCACCTTGATATCCATTTGCAGGCTGGTGATCCCGGCCGAGGTGCCCGCCACCTTGAA
>CALEZJ010000428.1 GCA_937927885.1 uncultured Paracoccaceae bacterium
TGCCTTCAGGCCGCCAAAGGACTTGCGCAGGTGGCTCAGGGCCAGGATGGGCTCAACCAAGACGCTCTCTCCCCGCCAGAAACCCGATGAATCCGCCGCGCGCGAACAGCACCACGGCCAGAAGGACCAGACCCAGCCACAGTTTCCAGTGCTCGGTCATGCCGCCGAAGGTCACCTCGAACCCGACCAGGATCGCCGCCCCCGCCACGGGGCCGAACAGCCGCCCGGTGCCGCCCAGAATGATGATGACGATCAGTTCCCCCGACATCGTCCAGGCCATCATCGCCGGGCTGGCAAAGCGGGTCAGATCGGCCATCAGCGCCCCGGCCAGCCCGGTGATCATGCCCGAGATCACGAAGGCCACCAGCTTGACGCCGTAGGGGCTGATCCCCACGGCCTCGACCCGCACGGGGTTTTGCCGGATCGCCATCAGCGCCGCGCCAAAGCGCGAGGCGCGCAGCATGGCGACCAGCGCCAGCATGACCATCAGGACGCCGAACGCGATCAGGAACAGCGGCCAGGGGCGCATCGTGTTCAGGCCCGGAAAGCGGTTGCGCATCAGGATCGGCAGGCCGTCCTCGCCGCCATAGGCGGGCCAGGAGATGGCGAAGTAATAGACCATCTGCGCGAAGGCCAGCGTGATCATGATGAAGAAGATGCCCTCGGTGCGCAGGCTGAGCGCGCCGATGGCGGCCGCCAGCAGACCCGCCACCACCATCGCCACCGGCCAGATCACCAGCATCTGGTTCGAGCCCGGAAACAGGCCCAGGATCGGCGCGCCGCTGCCTGCGTGCTGCGCCAGAATGCCCGCCGCATAGCCGCCCACGCCAAAGAACACCGCATGGCCGAACGAGACCATGCCGCCGAACCCCAGGATCAGGTTCAGCCCCACTCCGGCCAGCGCCAGGATGGCGATGCGGGTGGCCAGCGTGATGGTAAAGGGTTGGTTGGCATAAAGCGCCCAGAGCGGCACGGCAAACAGGGCCAGCGCCAGCGCAAGATTGACGGCGAGTTCGCGGTGTGTGTCACGCATGGGCGGGGAACAATCCCTTTGGGCGCAGGATCAGCACCAGCGCCATGACGACATAGATCAGCATCGAGGCCAGGGCGGCGCCCAGCCCCGAGGCCTGGCTGGCCTCGAGGAAGGTGGCGAATATCCTCGGCAACAGGAACCGGCCCATCGTGTCGATGATGCCGACGATCAACGCGCCGACCATGGCGCCCTTGATGCTGCCGATCCCGCCGATGACGATGACCACGAAGGCGAGGATCAGCACGGGTTCGCCCATGCCCACCTGCACCGACTGGAGCGCGCCGACCAGCGCCCCGGCCAGCCCGGCCAGCGCGGCGCCAAGCGCAAAGACCAGCGTGTAGAGCGCGCGGATGTTGACCCCCAGCGCGCCGATCATCTCGCGGTCGTTTTCCCCCGCGCGGATGCGGATGCCCAGCCGGGTGCGCGCGATCAGCAGCCACAGCCCGATTGCCACGGCCAGACCGAACCCGATCAGCGCCAGACGATACAGCGAATAGGGCATCAGCCCCAGATTGACGGTTCCTGAAAGGCCTGCCGGGATGTTCAGGTAAAGCGGGAAGGGGCCAAAGACCATCTTGGTCCCCTCGGACAGGATCAGGATCAGCGCAAAGGTCGCCAGCACCTGATCCAGATGGTCGCGGGTATAAAGGCGGCGGATCACGCTGACCTCGATCAGCGCGCCGGCGGCGGCGGCGGCGGCGGTGCCCGCCACCAGCCCCAGCCAGAAATTTCCGGTCCAGGCCGCCCCCGCCGCGCAAAAGAACGCGCCCAGCATGTAAAGCGAGCCATGGGCAAGATTGATCAGGCCCATGACGCCAAAGACCAGCGTCAGGCCCGCCGACATCAGGAACAGCATCAGGCCGAACTGCACTCCGTTCAGCATCTGCTCGACGATCAGGGCAAGGGTCACGGCAAAGCTCGATCAGGGGCAGCCGGGGCCGCCATTGCGGGGATGCGGGTAGATGTGGGGGCGACAGGTGCCGCCCCCCGGTGTCAGGTCACTCCATCGCGCATTGCGCGGCAAAGACGTCCTGATAATCCTCGATCGCCAGACCCAGCGTGCGGTTGGTGATCTCGCCATCCACGTTGACCACCTGGCGCATGTAGACGTCCTGGATCGGGTGCTGGTTGTTGCCGAACACGAAATCCCCGCGGACCGAGGTGAAATCGGCCGCGCGCAGCGCGTCGCGGAACGCCTCGCGCTGGCCCACATCCGCGACGGCGAGCGCCGACAGGATCAGGTTCGCGGTGTCATAGCTCTGGCTGGCGTAGATCGAGGGCGTGCGACCGAAAGCCTCGCGGAAGGCGGCGACAAAGGTGCGGTTCGCCTCGTTGTCGGTGTCGGGGGCCCACTGGCCGGAATTGATCACGCCCAGAGCCGCCTCGCCCATTGCGGGCAGGTTGTCCTGTCCGACGGTGAAGGCCGTCGAGATCACCGGAATATCCACGCCCGATTGCGAATACTGGCGCATGAAGCTGATCCCCATGCCGCCCGGCAGGAAGATGAACACGCTGTCCGCCCCCGAGGCGCGGATCTGCGCGATTTCGGCGGCATAGTCGGTCTGGCCAAGCTGGGTATAGATCTCGCCCGCGATCGTGCCGGTGTAGCGGCGCTTGAACCCGGTCAGGGCGTCGGTGCCCGCGGGGTAATTCGGCGCCAGGATGAAGGTGTTGGTCATCCCGTTCGCGCCCGCGTAGGCGCCCGAGGCCTCGTGCAGCATGTCGTTCTGCCAGGCGGCGTTGAAATAGAACGGGCTGCACCCGGCCCCCGCCAGCGCCGACGGTCCGGCGTTGGCAGAGACATAGAAGATGTCCTGCGCCACGACCGAGGGGACCACCGCCATGGCAAGGTTCGAAAAGATGATGCCGGTGAGGATTTCGGCGCGTTCGGACTGGATCATGCGGTCGGCGATCTGCACCGCCTGTTCGGGGCGCTGGCCGTCATCCTCGACCACCAGCCGGATCGCGTCGCTGCCCGACAGCGTCAGCGCCAGCTGAAACCCGTCGCGGATATCCGCGCCGATCCCGGCGCCGCCGCCCGACAGCGTGGTGATCAGGCCCACCGTGACCGGATCGGCCGATACGGCACCCGCACCGAGGGTCATCGCAGCCACCGAGGCCACAAGTGTTTGTCTGAGGCGCATTCCTATCTCCCTGAAGTTGTCCGCCGTCTGGCGCGGCTGGGTTGAGACTAGCAGCATTCCGGCACAACGCAAATGTTTTAATCTTAAAGTAATGTGCGGAGGAAAGATTTTCGAAAATTTCGTTGACAGAATGTCGCAGGCGGTGAAACCTTTACTTCAGAGTTAAGAAATTCGCCACGACGCGAATCGTCAACGGGGACAGCCGATGTTGCAAGAACGCATCGAAGGCAAATGGCTGGCGGCGTTCCGCCGGGTCTTTGCCCTGAACGGCATCGGGAAGGGCACGCCGATCGCCATTCTATCCGAAACCCAGTCGCGCCCGGTGCTGGTGCATCTGTGCGAACTGGCGGCCTATGATCTGGGCGCGGCTTCGTGCCACATCCAGATGCCGACCCCCCCGCAAACCGCCCCGGTGCCGGTGAAATCGACCGGGACCAGCTGGGCGATCCAGGGCAACCGTGCGGTGATCGAGGCGCTGAAACGCGTCGAGGTGATCGTCGATTGCACCGTCGAGGGCATCATCCACGCCCCCGAATGGCCCGAGATCGAAGAGGCCGGGATCGCCCGCCTTCTGGTCATCACCAACGAACACCCCGAAATCCTGGAGCGCACCGAGCCCCGGGCCGAGCATGGCCCCAAGGTGCAACGGGGCATCCAGATGCTGCGCGAGGCCTCGGCGATGCATGTCACCTCGGCGGCGGGGACCGATCTGCATATCGACCTGCGCGGCGCGCCTTGTGGTGGCACGGCGGGCTTTGCAACAACGCCGGGGGCCGTGGCGCACTGGCCGGGTGGGCTGTGCCTGGCGTTTCCGGGGCAGGGTGCCGTCAATGGCCGCATCGTCATGGATGTTGGCGACATGAACCTGACCTTCAAGACCTATCTGACCAGCCGCATTGATTTCACGGTGGAAAGCGATTTTGTCACCGCGATCAGGGGGGATGGCATCGATGCCCTGCACCTGCGCGAATACATGGAGGCCTGGGGCGACCGCAACGCCTATGGCCTGAGCCATGTCGGCTGGGGCATGAACCCCGGCGCGCGCTGGGTCAGTGCGGCGATGTACGACAAGCGCGACATGCAGGCGGTCGAGTTCCGCGCTTTGGCCGGATCGTTCCTGTGGTCGGCCGGCGCCAACCAATACGCCGGGCGCTACACGCTGGGCCATTTCGACCTGCCGATGCGCAACTGCACCATCGCCCTGGACGGGCGGATCGTCGTCAAGGACGGCGTGCTGCAAGGAGAGCTTTCCCATGACCATTGAGCGACCCATCCCCTTTGCCATGCCGATGAGCGATCCGGCCGATTACTACGATCTGACCCGCATCCGCCCCGAGGTGCTGGCCGCCCTGCGCAAGGTCAACCAGATGGGCCCGGCCTTTGCCGCGCGGGCGAAATCGGTCGATGACGAGGCCAGTTTTCCGACCGAGAACTACAAGGACCTCGCCGATGCGGGCTTTCTGGGCCTGTCGATCCCCGAGGAATACGGCGGCTGGGGCTTTTCCATGGGCGAATACGCCATGGTGGGCGCCGAGATCGGCAAATACTGCGGCGCCACCGCGCTGACCTTCAACATGCACAATTCCTCGATGGCCTGGTCGCGCTTCATGTTCGACATGCCCAACCTGACACCCGAGGAAAAGGCCGCCTTTGCCCCCATGCGCGAACGCCAGTTCCGCCGCGCGATGAAGGAACGCGCGATCTATTCGCAGCCGATTTC
>CALEZJ010000429.1 GCA_937927885.1 uncultured Paracoccaceae bacterium
GGGTCTGATTGATCCGGGCCCCGAGGATCTGGTGGTGCGCATCGCGCATTCCGGCATTTCGACCGGCACCGAAAAGCTGTTCTGGAGCGGCGAGATGCCGCCCTTTCCCGGCATGGGATATCCTCTGGTTCCCGGCTACGAAGCCGAGGGCGAGGTGGTCGAGGCCGGGCCCACCAGCGGATTTCGCACCGGCGAACGTGTGTTTGTGCCCGGCGCCAATTGTTTTCAGCCGACGGGGCAGGGGCCGGTCTTTGGCCTGTTCGGTGGCGCGTCGCAGATGCTGGTCACCAGGGCGAACCGGGTGTCGCGCCTTGATCCGGCGATGGGTGCCGAAGGCGCGCTGCTGGCCCTTGCCGCAACCGCGCGTCACGCGCTGGCCGCGCCGGGTGCTGCCCTGCCCGACCTGATCGTGGGACATGGGGTGCTGGGCAGGTTGCTGGCACGGCTGACGCTGGCCGCCGGCGCCCCGCCGCCCGTGGTCTGGGACATCAACCCTGACCGTCGCGCCGGTGCCGAGGGCTACCGCTGCATCGACCCCGCCGACGATCCCCGCCGCGACTATCGCGCGGTCTATGACGCCTCGGGCGCGCCCGATCTCTTGAACACGCTGATCGGGCGGCTCGCGCGCGGCGGCGAAGTGACGCTGGCCGGGTTCTACACGCGCCCGCTCAGTTTTGCCTTTGCCCCGGCCTTTCTGAAAGAGGCGCGCCTGCGCATCGCCGCCGAATGGGACGCGGGCGACCTGATCGCCACCCGCGCGCTGATCGAATCGGGCGCGTTGTCCCTGGCCGGGCTGATTACCCACCGCCGGTCGGCCGCCGATCCCGGACCCGCCTACGAGACCGCGTTTACCGACCCCGCCTGCCTGAAAATGATCCTTGCATGGGACGCCTGACATGACCCTCGACGTGCCGAATCTGAAGGATTTCGACGCCCGGCTGCGCGCCGAGGCGCAGGTGGAACCGACGCTGGAGATCCCGCAGGATCCACCATCGAAAAAGACCCAGATCATCGCAATCTATGGCAAGGGCGGTATCGGCAAGTCCTTCACGCTGGCGAATCTCAGCCACATGATGGCCGAACGGGGCCAGCGCGTGCTGCTGATCGGCTGCGATCCGAAATCCGACACGACCTCGCTTCTGTTCGGCGGCAAGGCTTGCCCGACGATCATAGAAACCTCGACCCGCAAGAAACTGGCGGGCGAAGAGGTGAAGATCGGCGATGTCTGCTTCAAGCGCGGCGGCGTCTTTGCGATGGAACTGGGCGGGCCCGAAGTGGGCCGCGGCTGCGGCGGGCGCGGGATCATCCACGGCTTTGAACTCCTTGAAAAACTGGGGTTCCATGACTGGGATTTCGACTATGTCCTGCTCGACTTTCTGGGCGATGTGGTCTGCGGCGGCTTTGGCCTGCCGATCGCCCGCGACATGGCGCAGAAGGTGATCCTGGTCGGCTCGAACGACCTGCAATCGCTCTATGTGGCCAACAACGTCTGCTCGGCGGTCGAATATTTCCGCAAGCTGGGCGGCAATGTCGGTGTCGCCGGGCTGGTCATCAACAAGGATGACGGCTCGGGCGAGGCGGCGGCCTTTGCCAAGGCCGCAGGCATCCCGGTTCTGGCCGCGATCCCGCAAGACGATGATCTGCGCAAGAAATCCGCCAATTACCAGATCGTCGGCACGGCGGCTTCGCAATGGGGGGCGCTGTTCACCGAACTCGCCGATGCGGTGGGCGCTGCCCCGCCGATCCGTCCGCGCCCGCTGGACCAGGACGGGCTGCTGGCCCTCTTCGACGCCAAGGATACCGGCGGCGATGTGGTGCTGGTTCCCGCCAGCGACCTCGACATGCGCGGCAAGAATGCGGTGGTCAAGCCCTCGCTCGAGGTGGTCTATGACGACGTCTGACAGCCACGCCTGCCACGCCCCGGCCGATCAGATGCAGGCTGCGGCACGGGCGGCGGGGAATGCGGACCTTCTGGACCGCTTTGCCGCCGATTACCCCAAGGGTCCGCATGACAAGCCCGAATCGATGTGCCCCGCCTTTGGCAGCCTGCGCGTCGGCCTGCGCATGCGCCGAGTGGCGACCGTGCTGTCGGGTTCGGCCTGCTGCGTCTATGGGCTGACGTTTGTGTCCCACTTTTACGGTGCCCGCCGGTCAGTCGGTTATGTGCCCTTCAACTCGGAGACGCTGGTGACCGGCAAGCTCTTCGAGGACATCCGCGAGGCGGTGCATCAGCTGGCCGACCCCGCGCGCCACGACGCGATCGTGGTGACCAACCTCTGCGTGCCGACCGCCTCGGGTGTGCCGCTGCGCCTGTTGCCTGACCAGATCAACGGCGTGCGCATCGTCGGCATCGACGTGCCGGGCTTTGGCGTGCCCACCCATGCCGAGGCCAAGGACGTGCTGGCGGGTGCGATGCTGGATTACGCCCGCAAGGAGGTTCAGGCCGGCCCCGTGCCCGCGCCCCGCGCAGGGCGCAGCGACCGGCCGACCGTGACCCTTCTGGGCGAGATGTTCCCCGCCGATCCGATGATGATCGGCGCGATGCTGGCCCCCCTGGGTCTGGCCGCCGGGCCCGTCGTGCCCACCCGCGAATGGCGCGAGCTCTACGCCGCCCTCGACTGCGGCGCGGTTGCAGCGATCCATCCGTTCTACGCCGCCTCGGTGCGCGTCTTCGAATCCGCCGGGCGCCCGGTCATCGGTTCGGCCCCGGTGGGGATCGACGGCACGCATGACTGGCTGGCCGCCATCGGTGCGGCGTTCAACGTCGCCCCCGAGCGCATCGCCGCCGCGCAGAACGCCTTTGTCCCCGCGGTGCGCGCGGCGCTGGAGCAGGTGCCGGTCAAGGGGCGCATCACGCTGTCGGGCTACGAGGGGTCGGAACTGCTGGTTGCGCGCCTCTTGATCGAAAGCGGGGCCGAGGTGGCCTATGTCGGCACCGCCTGCGCCGCCTCGCGTTGGTCGGCCGCCGACCGCGACTGGCTGGAATCGCGCGGCGTGGCGGTGAAGTTCCGCGCCTCGCTGGCCGATGATCTGGCCGCCGTCGACGGGCTTGACCCCGATCTTGCCATCGGCACCACGCCGGTCGTGCAGCACGCCAAGGAACGCGGCACCCCGTCGCTTTACTTTACCAACCTGATTTCGGCGCGCCCTCTGATGGGCCCGGCCGGAGCGGGCTCGCTGGGGCAGGTGGTCAATGCCGCCATGGCCGGTCGCCCCCGCATGGACAGGATGCGCGCTTTCTTCGAGGGCGTGGGGCAGGGCGACAGCGCGGGCATCTGGGAGGGCGCGCCCAATCTGCGCCCCGATTTTCGTGCCCAGCATCAGAAGAAACTCGACAAAGCCGCCCGCGCGGCCAGGGCCGAGGAGATGATCTGATGCTGATCATGGATCACGACCGGGCGGGGGGCTAT
>CALEZJ010000430.1 GCA_937927885.1 uncultured Paracoccaceae bacterium
GCAGTCGCGCACGGAATTCCTGGCGGGGCTTGCCCGGCGCGCGGCTTGAAGGGGGGTCAGATCAGGAAGGCAGACAGCGTCTCGTCGACGGTGACGTCACGATAGTCGAACCCTCGCGCCGTCATGCGGTCGAACAGGGCGCTGATGTTCCCGGCACTGGTGGTTTCGATCCCGATCAGCACCGAACCGAAATTGCGGGCCGATTTCTTGAGGTACTCGAACCGCGAGATGTCGTCGTCCGGTCCCAGGATATCCAGAAAATCACGAAGCGCGCCCGGACGCTGCGGCAGGCGGAGGATGAAATACTTCTTGGTCCCGGCGAAGCGCATGGCGCGTTCCTTGACCTCGGGCAGTCGCTCGAAGTCAAAATTTCCGCCCGAGGTCAGGC
Source organism: uncultured Paracoccaceae bacterium (assembly GCA_937927885.1). Taxonomy (GTDB): domain Bacteria; phylum Pseudomonadota; class Alphaproteobacteria; order Rhodobacterales; family Rhodobacteraceae; genus Pararhodobacter. The sequence continues at coordinate 389 of CALEZJ010000430.1, forward strand.
AGACCACGGTCTTGCCGCGCAGGCCGTCGCCCTCCGGCCCCGCAAGGTCCGGCAGCGCGTCGATCGACAACGCCCCGGCGGGTTCCAGCACGATGCCCTCGACGTTGAGCATCTCCAGCATGGTGATGCAGATACGGTCCTCGGGCGCCAGAAGGACATCGCCGGGCGCCACGTCGGCAAGGGCGGCAAAGGGATGCGCGCCGATGCGCGCCACCGCTGCGCCATCGACGAAACTGTCGACCTTCGGCAGCGTGACCGGGGCCCCCGCCTGAAGGGCTGCGGTCAGGCTGGCCCCGCCGACCAGCGCGCCGGGGCTCGACATAGCGAAAGGCGGTCGGCGCCCCCAAGGCCAGAAAGTAGCGCCGCACCCCCGAGGCAAGTCCGCCGCCGCCCACCGGCACCACCAGAAGGTCCGGCGCCTGCCCCAGTTGTTCGAGGATCTCCACCCCGACGCTGGCCTGCCCCTCGATCACATCCTCGTCATCGAAGGGCGACAGGAAATGCCCGCCGGACTCGGCGCAAAAGGCCTGTGCCGCCGCCAGGGACTGGTCGAAATAATCCCCCGTCAGCCGGATCTCGACCCGGTCACCGCCAAAGATGCGCGTCTTGTCGATCTTCTGGCGCGGCGTGGTGACCGGCATGAAGATGACGCCCCGACGCCCGAAATGGCGGCAGGCAAAGGCTACGCCCTGCGCGTGATTGCCCGCCGATGCGCAAACAAACGTATCCTGATCAGGGGCTTGCGCCAGAACGCGGCGCATTGCGTTGAAGGCTCCGCGAATCTTGTACGACCGCACCGGGGTCAGGTCCTCGCGCTTGAGCCAGATTTCGGCACCATAGCGCAGCGACAGATGGTCGTTGCGCTGCAACGGCGTGGGATCGAACAACTGGCGCAGTTCAGTTGCGGCGGTGCGGGCGGGGGCAAGAATGTCGCGCATGCCTCGCCATAGCGCGCAAACCCGCCTGCGGCAAAGGAGAAAACACCGACTCCCCTTTTCGCGCGCGCAGCATGCTGTATCTAGCGCAGGGCACGAAACGGACGGTCCCATGCGTTGGCTCTCGATTGCCTTTCTTCTGATCCTCGCCGCCTGCGCCGTGCGCGAGGAGGTCGATTTCGTGCAGGGTCCGGCCCCGGGCGCCGCCTGGCGGCCGGTTCTGGTGGGGACAACCCGTGCGCCAGATGCCGACCTGGGGGTTCCGGGCCATCTGCGGGCGAACGAGGTCGGTTTTGGCCGTTATGTGGTGTCGATCCCGCCCCGGCGCGAACCCGGAACCATTCCGCGCCAGCGCAACCGCCAGAGCGCCGATCCCGAGCGCCATTTCATGCTGGCCGAGTCGCGTGTCCTGCAGCCGGGCTCGTTCGAGACCGCGATCCGCGCCGAACTGATGGAGCAGCCGCCCGCCGAGCGCGAAGTGACCATCTTCATCCACGGGTTCAACACCACCTTCATCGAAGGCGTCTATCGCACGGCGCAACTGGATTATGACCTGCGTCTGCCCGGGGTGATCGCGCATTATTCCTGGCCTTCGCTGGGGGCGCCGCTTGCCTATGCGCATGACCGCGACAGCGCCCTTTTTGCGCGTGACGGGCTGATCGAGATGATCCACCACGCGCAGGCGGCGGGACCGAACCGGATCATCCTGATCGCCCATTCGATGGGCACCCATGTGCTGATGGAATCGCTGCGCCAGATGGCCCTGGCACGCGACCCGGCGATGGCGGCGATCGGCGGGGTGATCCTGATCGCGCCCGATCTCGATGTCGAACTGTTCCACCAGCAGGCCCGGGGCATTCCGCGGCTGCCGCAACCCTTCCTGATCGTGGTGTCGCAGCGGGACCGGGTGCTGAACCTGTCGGCGCGTCTGACAGGCCAGCCGACGCGGCTGGGCAACATCACCAGCACGGCGCCGATTGCCGATCTACCGGTGACGGTGGTCGATGTCAGCGCCTTCGGCAGCGGCGATGGGCATTTCACCGTCGGGTCCTCGCCTGCGCTGGTCAGCCTCTTGGGCAACATGCGGGCGGTGAATGTCGCGCTCAACAGCGAGAACGCGGGCGCGCTGACGCCGCTGCCCGCGACGATCCTGACCTTGCAGAACACGACCGAGGTGATTCTCTCGCTGCCCACCGAAAACAGGCGTCGGCTGATCCTGCCCTGGTGGGTGCGGGCCGATCCGGACGCTCAATCCGCCGACTGACGGCGCTTTCTGAGATAGACGGTCAGCGCGCCGCTGCCTCCCTGGGTGCGATGCGCCTCGCGCACCTCCAGAACCAGCGGCCCCAGCGGCGCGGCGCGCAGCCATTGCGGCACCTCGTGGCGCAGCACACCGTGGCGCGCGGGCATCGGCGCGGCGTGGTCGTCGGATTTGCGGCCCTTGCCGGTAATGACCAGAACCAGCCTCAGCCCGCGCGCATGGGCCGACAGCACGAAGCCGGTCAGCGCCGAATGGGCCTGGGCCAGCGTCATCCCGTGCAGGTCAATGCGGGCCTCGGGGGTCAGCTTGCCGCGGGTCATCGCCCGGTGCAGACCCTTGTCCATGCGCAGGGGTTCGGCTGCCAGCCGTTCGGACAGCGGGGCGACCAGATCGAAACGCACGCGGGGCGCCGGGCCGCGCGGGCTGGGCGAAGGTGGAAAGGTCAGCGGCGGCAGCGGCGGCGGATCGACCCGCGGTCTGGCTGCCTGGGGGTCGGCCAGCGGGGCCTTGCGGGTGTCAGGCGCAGGGTCGGGCGCGGGCAAGAGGCGCCGCGCGCCGCGCACCACCCGCTGCCACAGCTCGCGATCTTCGTCCGAGAGGCGGCGGGCCATGGCGCCACGGGGCCCGGCTCAGTCGCCGGTGGCGACCAGCCGCCAGTTCGGATTGTCCGACCCGACCACCCGCGCAAAGGTCCAGGTGTCGCGCTCCTGCTTGATGCGGTTGGGGTCACCCTCGATCACCTTGCCGTCACGGTCGCGCACGACCGAGGTCAGTTCGCCGATGAAGCGCACGGTGATCTCGGCCTCGCGCGTGGCGGCATCGAACCGGGCGCCCGCCAGCGTGATTTCGCGCAGGCCGACGAAACTGGCCTCGACCGTCAGCCCGTCGCGCTCGCGCAGTTGCACGACCTCGTCGAAGCTTTCGAACACGTCGCGCGACAGGAAGGGCACCAGATCATCCAGTTCGCCGCGCTCGAATCCCATCAGGATCATTTCATAGGCGCCCCGCGCGCCGCCAAGGAACTCTCCGACATGGAACCCTGGCTCGGCGCGCTTGATCGCCGCCAGCGCCTTTGCGGTGTCCGATCCGGCAGGGGCGTGGTCGGTGATGTCGTGGTCTTCGCCGCCTTCGATCACTTCCAGTTCGGGCCGCGCGCGCGGGACGGGGCGTTGCTCGACCGGCGCCTCGTAGCCCTCGCGCGTGCCCAGCACGTTGCGCAGCTTCAGGATCAGAAACACGGCGATGCCGGCCAGAACGAGCAGTTGAATCACGGCAGAGTCCATTCTTGTCCTCGGGGGCGGGGCGTCAGCCTTGGAATTGAGTGTCGGTTGCCTATGTAGGGTGCACACAGGCCCAAGTCCACCCAATCACCGATGCGGAGGCGTTCTCTTGCCCGTGCTTTTTCTTTTCGTGCTGCTGCCGCTGGTCGAGATCGCGCTGTTCATCGCCATCGGCGCCCGGATCGGCCTTCTGGCGACGCTGGCGCTGATCCTGTTGTCGGCGGCTCTGGGGCTTTGGGTGCTGCGCGACCAGCGTGACCGGATTTTTGCCGTTCTCGAGCGGGAGGTGCGCGTCCGACCGCTGGCCTTTCTGGCGCAGGGCACGTTTCGGGTTGTCGCGGGCGGGCTGTTGGTGCTTCCCGGGTTCCTGACCGATGTGCTGGGCCTGGTGTTGCTGGTGCCCGCGGTGCAGCGGATGATCCTGCGGGCCTTGCAGGCGCGCGGCGCCGTGGTGGCCGCTGCGCGCTGGCAGCAAAGCGACGTGGTCGAGGGCGAGTACCGTGTGCAGGACCCCGCACCGGACCCTGCGCGCGGTCCGCTTGGCCCCGATCACCGGCTGGAACATCCGCGCAGCCATTGAGGCGGCGGGCGCCTCCTGCTAGAACGCCCGGGAACCCGTCGAATTCAGGAGAGTTTCATGTCCGACAAAGGCAATGGCGCGGCCGCGGCAGCAGGCGCGCAGCCGCAGGTCAAGTTTCAGGTGCTGGCGCAATACATGCGCGACCTGTCGTTTGAAAATGCCGTGGTGCGCGGCACCGGCATCATGCCGACCGGCCAGCCCGACATCCAGGTGCAGGTGAGCCTCGATGCGCGCAAGCGCGAGACCGACGGGCATTACGAGGTGATCTCGAAGTACAAGGTCGAATCGAAGATCAAGGACGGTGGCCAGATGCTGTATCTGGTCGAACTGGAATACGGCGGGATCTTCCTCATCGAGGGCCTGCCGCAGGACCAGATGCATCCCTTCCTGCTGATCGAATGCCCGCGCATCGTGTTCCCCTTTGCGCGCCGGATCATCAGCGACGTGACCCGCGACGGGGGGTTCCCGCCGCTGAACCTCGACATGATCGATTTCATGGCCATGTACCGCCAGCAGGTGATGCGCCAGCAGGGGCAGCCGACCCCGGTTGTCTGAAGTCCGGACGCCGGGTCCCGGATTTTGGGGCCCGGACGCAGACCAGATCGGACGGCCGGGCGATGTCCGGCCGTTTTTTCATGGCGTGACGGTTTGGGACCGGGCGTTTCCCGGTGCATGTCAGGGGATTGTTAATCTGTTGGCGCCACTCTTTGGGATGAGTTCCCTGCCCAGACCGGAAGCCAGCCCGTGATCGCCGATCCCCAAGCCCCCGACACCGCCTCGGCCCGCCGCCAGTCCCGGCTGGATCGGCAGGCGCGCGTCGGCATCCTGCGCAATCCCAACG
>CALEZJ010000431.1 GCA_937927885.1 uncultured Paracoccaceae bacterium
TAGCCGGGTACCGGGCGGTTGAACAGCAACTGGTCAAAGGTCAACTCGCCCTGAAAGATATTGCCTTCGGTCAGGCCAACCTCGGCCTCAAGTTCGCGGGGCGTGCGGGTTTCGACATGCAGAACGCGGTCCCTGAAGCCGGGCGAATAGGCTTCGATCTGGTTCAGGCAAGTGTCGCGAAAGGCGTCACGGTCGGCGTCGGTCCACTCGCGTCCCTCGATCTTGGGAGGGGCGTATTGTACGAAACAGGACATGAAATGCTTGCCCGGCGGAGTCATCGTGGGGTCGATCATCGTCGGGATCATGCAATCCTGAAAGGGATCGGCACTGAAGCGTCCTGCCTTCCAGTCGTCATAGGCGCGTTCCATCCGCTCGATGGAATCGGTGAAATGCAAGTCCCCCTTCAGGTTCGGCGCCCCTTCGGCCAGGGCCGGGAACACCGGTGGCGCATCCAGCGCGATATTCAGCTTTCCGGACGATCCCCGGATCTTGAATGCCTTGATCCGTTTGACAAATTCCTCAGGTAGATCGCCTTCTGATACGTGTTTCAGGAACGTGCGCTTGACATCCATGTTCGAGATCACCCTCCGACCTCGCACCTCGCCTCCGTTCGCCAGAACCACCCCCGTGGCGCGGCCACCCTCGACCAGAATTCGCTCGACCGCTTGCCCTACGCGAACCTCGCCGCCTGAAGCGCGCAGGCTATCGGTCAGCGCCCGGGTGATCGCCCCCATCCCGCCGCGCGCGAAACCCCAGGCACCGACATTCCCATCTACATCACCCATGTAGTGATGCAGCAGCACATAGGCGCTGCCGGGCGACATTGGCCCCAATGCGGTGCCGATGATGGCCGAGACGGCCAAATACCCCTTGATGACCGGGCTTTCGAAATACTCGTCGAGGAAATCTGCAATCGACATGGTCCAGAACTGGACCATCCGCGCGCGCATTGGCTCTGACAGCGCGCCCATCTGCTTGCCCAGCCACAACAATTCCGACAAATCGCGAGGACGAAGCCGCGCGGGGTCGGGTGGCGCACGCATCAGCAGCGGACGGATGAAGCGGCAAAACCGCAGGATGTCGCGCGCGTAGATGTCATAGGCTTCGGCGTCGCGCGGGGAATATCGGGCGAATTCGCGACGGTTTGCGTCATGGTCGCGAAACATACCCAGGTAGCCGCCATCTTCGGTGAACACCACGCCCCCCTCATAGGGCAGGATCTGTAACCCGTACTTGTGAAGTTCCAGATCGCGCATGATCTCGGGGCGAAAGAGGCTGCTGACGTAGGAGCAGTTGGAATAGGTAAATCCGGGGTAAAGCTCGCGCGAAACGGCTGCCCCACCGATCCAGTCGTTCCTTTCTACCACGCAGACCTTCATCCCCGCGCGGGCCAGATAGCAGGCGGTCACCAGCCCGTTGTGCCCCGCGCCGACGATGACGGCATCATGGGTCATCGTTGCGCCAGCGCCTCGATGGTGAAGTCAACCGCGCGCTCGAAGGCGGACAGAGTCTGCGGCAGGCAGTCGGTATCAACGCCGTGCGATTCACACATGAACCATGGTTCGCGGCTGTCGGGTTCCACAATGATGCCCAGATCATGCAGGATGGGAGCCATCGTGTCGTAGAAGGTATAATCCGAGGTCTTCCACGCGCGGTAATTGTCGGGCGGGGTGCTGTCGAAGAAGAGCCCGAACATCCCCGGCAGGCCGGAATAGGAATGCGGGATGCCGCGCGCGGTCAGGATACCCGAGAACCCGGCCATAAGCGCCTTGCCGTGGTTGGCGAGTGTTTGCAGCGCCGGTGTTTCATCAAGGATGCGCAGGCATTCATCCGCCGCCGCAAGGCTGACCGAATGTGCGGTATAGGTCCCGCCGTGGCTTGCGCCGCCATATCGAAAGCTGCGCATGACATCCTCGCGCCCGGCGACCAGCGCGATGGGGTAGCCATTGGCGACTGCCTTGGCAAAGGTCGTGATGTCGGGCCGCACCCCCATGATACCCTGAATCCCACCCTTGCCGACGCGGAACCCCGATTTCACCTCGTCGATGATCAACATGACGCCGTAGCGGTCGCAAAGCTGGCGTGCCAGTTGCACATACTCGACGCGCGCCATGATCGCGCAGCAATTGCCCTGAATGGGTTCAATCAGCATTGCGGCCATTTGGTCGCCGTGGCGCCTGAAGCTGTCCTCCAGCCGCTCGAGGTCGTTCATCGGCACCAGATGGGCAAGTTGTCGAATGGTTGGGGGAATGCCTCTGCCATAGGGCACAACCTCGGGGTCGGTGTTGGACCCGGCCTCCCACCCCTCGACATTGGCCTGCCACATCGCGGCATCAAACAGGCCGTGATAGCTGCCCTCGACCAGAAGGTATTGCTCGCGCCCGGTATGGGCCCGGGCAAGACGCAGGGCGGCCATCACTGCCTCGGTGCCAGAGTTGGAAAAGCGTACTAGTTCGGCAGCGGGAACCATTTTCGAGATGCGGCTGGCAACGGTGTATTCCATTTCCGTCGACAGAGCAAAGACGCCGCCAACCTCCATCCCCCGCCGCGCCGCCGCATCCACGCGATCGTCGGCATAGCCGAGGATAGTGGGGCCATAGGCCAGCCGGTAGTCGATATAGTCGTTGTCGTCGATGTCCCGAATCCGCGCGCCCTTGGCCTGTTTTACATAGATCGTCCGCTCATCCCCCCAGTAGCGAAAGGTCGACGACACACCCAGCGGCAGTTTCGTCAGCGCCTTGCGGAATTGCGCATTGGACCGGGTCAGGTCGCGGATCGGGGCGTCGGTCATCGGATATCCTGTTGCGGTTTAACGAAGCGTCCCACGCGACTGACTGGCTTGTCAATCAGAAATTCCCGATGCATCAGCCACACCATTGCGCTATGACAGCAGAACCCCATACCGAGGCCCGCCTTGTCCGAGTCCGCACTTCCAGCCGATCGCCCTCCGCGCACCCTCAGCCGCGAGGCGCGACGCGTGCAACTGATCGAGGCGACCATCGAAACCCTGGCTGAACGTGGCTTTTCGCGCACCACGCTGACCGAGGTGGCCCGCACCGCCGGTCTGTCGCATGGGTTGGTGCTGTTCCATTTCGAGACCAAGGAAAAGCTGCTGGCCGAAACCCTCGCCTATCTTGCCGAGGAGTATCGCGCCAACTGGACAGCGGCATTGGCAAGGGCGGGCGAGGATCCGGCGCAGCAGTTGAACGCGCTGATCGAGGCCGATTTCAACC
>CALEZJ010000432.1 GCA_937927885.1 uncultured Paracoccaceae bacterium
GCTCTTCAGGAAGGCTGGAAGAACGATCTGCGCAATTGCTGGTGGATCATTGACTATAACCGCCAGTCTTTGGACGGGATCGTGCGCGAAGGGCTGTTTTCCCGCATCGAGAAGGTCTTCGATGCTTTCGGCTGGGATGTGGTGCGCATCAAATATGGCGCACTGCAGCGCGCGGCTTTCGCCGAACCGGGGGGCGCGGCCCTGCGTGACTGGATCGACCGCTGCCCGAACCAGCAGTATTCGGCGCTGACCTTCATGGGCGGCGCGGTCTGGCGCAAGCGGCTGATGGAGGATCTGGGCGATCAGGGCGATGTCAGCGCCTTGATCGACCGGCGGACGGATGCCGAACTGGCCGCGCTGATGGAGAATCTGTGCGGCAATTGTGTGGCGACCATGGCCGAGGTCTTTGCCGCCGTGGACCATGACCGCCCGACCTGCTTCCTGGCCTATACGATCAAGGGCTGGGGCACGCCGATTGCCGGCCACAAGGACAACCACGGTGGGCTGATGAACCCGACGCAGTTCGCCGCCTGGCAAAAGCACATGGGCGTGCCGCAGGGGCAGGAATGGGAGCCGTTCGCCGCCGTGCCGGATGTGCCGGCGCTGAAGGCTTTCCTCGCCCGGGCGCCGTTCTTTGCCCGGGGCCGCCGCCGCTTTCACGACGACCGCATCGCCGTGCCGGCCATCGCGATTGACACCGAACGACAGATTTCCACTCAGGCCGCCTTCGGCAAGATCCTCGACGATCTGTCGAAGGGGGACAGCGCCTTTGCCGCGCGAATCCTGACCACCTCGCCGGATGTCACTGGCACTACCAACCTGGGCCCTTGGGTCAACCGGCGCAAACTCTTTGCCCGCCAGTCGCGCGCGGATGCCTTTATCGAACACCGGATCCCCTCGACCGCAAAATGGGAGTTCACGCCCGAAGGCCAGCATGTCGAACTGGGCATCGCCGAAATGAACCTGTTCCTCCTGCTTGGCGCGGCGGGCCTGTCGCACAGCCTGTTTGGCAAGCGGCTGTTCCCCATCGGCACGGTCTATGACCCCTTCGTGCGTCGAGGCCTCGATTCGCTGAACTATGCCTGCTATCAGGACGCGCGGTTCATCATCGTCGGCACGCCGTCGGGCGTGACGCTGGCCCCCGAGGGCGGCGCGCACCAGTCCATCGGCACGCCGCTGACCGGCATGTCGCAAGACGGGTTGGCTGCGTTCGAGCCGGCCTTTGCGGATGAACTCGCCGTCATTCTGGAATGGGCATTTGACTACATGCAACGCGACGGAGACGGCGACCCGGACGAACGTACCTGGCTGCGCGACGAGACCGGGGGTTCGGTCTATCTGCGGCTGACCACCAATCCGCTCGAGCAACCTGGCAAGCGGCACGACGACGCGTTCCGTCAGGGCGCCATTGACGGGGCCTATTGGCTGCGCCCGCCGGGCCCGAATTGTTCGGTGGTGATCGCCTATCAGGGCTCGATCGCGCCCGAGGCCATCGCCGCTGCAGGGCTGATCGGCGAACACCGGCGCGACGTGGCTGTGCTCGCAGTGACCTCCGCCGACCGTCTGAACGCGGGCTGGACTGCCGCGCAGCGCGCCCGCGCGCGGGGCAACCGTTCTGCGCGCAGCCACATCGAGACCCTGTTCGACGGGCTTTCGCGCGACTGCCTCATCGTCACCGCCATTGACGGCCACCCGGCCACGCTGGCATGGCTCGGCGCCGTCGGCGGCCACAGGACCGTGTCCCATGGGGTTGAACACTTTGGCCAGACCGGCACCATCGGCGACCTCTACCGCCATTTCGGGCTGGACCGCCACGCACTCACACGGTCGGTTCTGGAACTGTCGGCGGGCAAGCGAACCAACTAGCGCCGCAGTCGCTGCGAGACACCGTCACCTCTCGATTGACCGCCGCCATGACTTTGGGCCAAGCTTGTCAAAGCGGGCACACACCCCGAAGAACGGCCCGCCGGGAGGATGTCGATGCTCTGGGCCCTGAACCAGGTGACCACCCCGGGACTGGGGTTTGACGCGTTCCTTGACCTCGCCGCGGACCTTGGCTGCGCCGGTGTGGAGTGCCGAAACGATCTGGATCGACCGCTGTTCGACGGACTGGCCCCCGCCCGGGCAGGCGCGTTGATCCGCGCGCGCGGTCTTCGACTGATGGGCCTCAGTCAGGTCTATCCGTTCAACGAAGCAACCGCGGCGCGGCTCGACGCCGTCCGTGCTCTGGCGGGAATCGCGGGCGAATCCGGGGCAGAGACCCTCAGCCTGGTTCCGCGCAACGATGGCACCGACCTGGCCGACCCTGCCCGTCACAAACGCCTTTTCGCGACACTCGAACAGGTCCTCCCACTGCTGGATGCTGCCGAAATGGTCGCGCTGGTCGAGCCTCTGGGCTTTGCGCGATCCTCGCTGCGCTTGGAATCCGAACTGGCCGCGTTGATCGACGCGCTCGGCGCGCAGACACGGATCAAGGTTGTGCATGACGTCTTTCACCACGCTCTCGCGGGCGAGACTATGATCTATCCGCTGGCCACCGGGATGGTCCATGTCTCGGGCGTGATCGTGCCGGTACTGGCCTTCGACGCCTTCGAGGACCGGCACCGAGTGCATGTCGATGCGGCTGACCGGCTGGGGGCCGTCACGCAACTTGCAGCGCTAACATCGGCAGGGTATGCCGGTCCGGTGTCGATCGAATGCTTCGCGCCCGAGGTGCAGTTCACCCCCGATCCAGCCCCCGGGTTACGCCAGTCGATGGCGTTTATCACCGCGCGACTGGCCGAACTCGGGGCCTGAGGAGCGCCCACCGACCTGATCGCGTGACGGGCCGCACCCGTACGCCCAATACCGAAGGAATGAGGAATGACTGTCAGATTTGCCATTCTGGGGGCCGGCCGCATCGGCCAGGTGCACGCCCGCGCGGTGGCCTCGGTGCCCGGGGCGCGGCTGGTGGCGATTGCCGAGCCCATCGCGGCCGTCGCCGAGGCCGCGCAAAGGGCATTCGGCTGCGAGTTGCGCAGCATCGACGCTTGCGCCGCAGCGGACGACATCGACGCGGTGGTGATCTGCACGCCGACCGATACCCACGCCGACCTGATCGAGCAATTCGCCCGCGCTGGCAAGGCGGTGTTCTGCGAAAAACCGGTCGACCTGAGCGTCGCACGCGTCAAGCAAGCGCTGGCGACAATCGCTGCGACCGGGGCGACACTGATGGTCGGCTTCAACCGCCGGTTCGACCCCGATTTCATGGCGGTCAAGGCCGCCATCGAGGCTGGACAGGTTGGCTCGGTCGAAATGGTGACGATCACCTCACGCGATCCGGGCGCCCCGCCCTACGAATATATCACCCGCTCGGGCGGCATCTTTCGTGACATGACGATTCACGATTTCGACATGGCGCGCTGGCTGTTGGGCGAGGAAGTGGTCAGCGTCTTCGCCTCGGCCTCGGTGCTGACGGATTCGACGATCGGCGAGCTGGGCGACTTCGACAGCGCCAATGTGATCCTGCGCACTGCTTCGGGGCGGCAGGCCGTGATCACAAATTCCCGCCGCGCCTCGTATGGATATGACC
>CALEZJ010000433.1 GCA_937927885.1 uncultured Paracoccaceae bacterium
GACCTGCCATGCGCTTCAAGAGACTCGACCTGAACCTGCTGGTGGCGCTGGATGTGCTGCTGACGGAACGCAACGTCAGCCGCGCGGCAGAAAAGCTGTTCCTCAGCCAGTCTGCAACCTCGGGCGCACTAGCGCGACTGCGCGAGTATTTCCACGACGACCTTCTGGTGCAGGTGGGGCGCAAGATGGTTCTGACACCTCGTGCGCAGGCGCTCGCCGCCAAGGTGCGCGCGGTTCTGATGCAGATCGACGGCACGATCATCCAGCCGCCCGAATTCGACCCCGCGACCATCGAGCGCACGATCCGGATTGCCGCCTCGGATTATGTGGTGATCGCCGGACTTGATCGGGCGCTCCGGGAAATCGGGCGCAAGGCACCGAAGCTGACAGTCATCGTCGAACCCCCGAAAGGCGACCCCAGCACGCTGCTGGCACAGGGCGACATCGACCTTCTGGCGATGCCTGAGGTCTATCTGTCCCAGGACCACCCTTCGGTCGAGTATTTCTCGGATGATTATGTGGTCATCACCTGCCAGTCGAACACGCGCTATGCCGACACGATCAGCCGCGAGGAATTCTTCGAGGCGCGACATATCGGGATGCGTTTTGCCAGCCATACGCCTGGCTACGAAGCGTGGTTCGTCAAGCATTCCGGCGCCGAGCGCAAGATGGCCGCGATCGCTGGCAGTTTCACCGCCGTTCCTTTTCTGGTGCAGGGGACCGATACCATCGCGCTGTTGCAGGGGCGGCTTGCGCGAACCTTTGCGCGCTTCCTGCCGATCAAGGTCCTGCCCTCGCCCATCGACATCCCACCACTGGTCGAACATCTGCAATGGCATCAGTTCGCCGAGGGGGACGATTGTCTGACCTGGGTGCGCGACGAAATCCTGGCAGCCCGCGACGCTATCGACCTTGCGGATAGCCCGCATCACATCAATTGATTTTACCGAAAGGTCGGCGGCCGATACCAAAGCTCAGGGGAAGTCCGAGGGAGGATCATTCATGGGCGGCAATCTGGCGAAGCATGCACAGCGCCTGCTGGTTATCGGGGGCGGTGTCGGCGGGCCCGCAGTGGCGATCCGCATGGCCGAACGCGGTGTGGCGGTTGATCTGGTCGATATCGAACAGAATTGGGGTGCGGCGGGCACAGGGGTCACGCTGTCTGCGCTGACCGCGCGGGCGCTGTGCGACCTCGGCTTTGCCGAGGCGCTGATGCGCGAGGGGCACATGCACGATTCGCTCCAGATGTTCACGCCGACGGGGCAGATGTTCAACGAGATCCCCGGCCATCGCCTCTTTTCGCCCGATGTCCCTTCGGAAGGCGGCGTGATGCGCCCGGTTCTGCATAGGATGATGGCCGACCGGATGGCGTCGCTGGGTGTCTCGGTGCGCACCGGCACCAGCGTGACGGCGCTGGCACAGGATGCCGGGGGCGTGGATGTCACCTTCACCGACGGCACCACGGGGCGCTATGACCTGGTGATCGGCGCCGATGGGCTGTTCTCGAAAGTGCGCGGCATGATCATGCCCGACGCACCCCAGCCCCAGTATACGGGTCAGGTTTGCTGGCGCGCGCAAATGGCGCTGCCTGCGGATTGGCCAACGGGCAGGATGTATTTCGGCCCGGTCAAGGTGGGTTTCACCCCCTGCGGGCCGGGCGAGATGTATCTGTTCCTGCTGGAGAACGTCAAGGAAAAGCCGCGCTATTCCGAAGCCGAACTGCTGCCGAAGATGAAGGCGCTTCTTGCCCCCTTCCCCGCCCTGACCGCGTTGCGCGACACCATGGACGAGACGACGCCGATCATGGCCCGGCCGCTGGAAGCAATCCTGCTTGACGATCCCTGGTATCAGGGCCGCGTCATCCTGATCGGCGACGCCGCCCATGCGACTACCCCTCATCTGGCGTCGGGCGCCGGGATGGCGGTCGAGGACGCCATCGTGCTGGTCGACGAACTCGACAAGACCCCCGATTATCCGGCCGCCATGCGCGCCTTCATGGAGCGGCGTCTGCCGCGGGGCAGGCTGGTGGTGGGCAATTCGCTGAAACTGGGCGAGTTGGAACAGGCCGGGGCCCCGACGCCCGAAATCGGCGCACTGATGATGGCCTCGCTCAAAGCCATCGCCCAGCGCTACTGAACCGGCAGGGGCGGGCCGATACGGCCCGCCCTTGATCCTCACCCTTTGACCACCCGCTGGTCGATGGCGCCAAAGACCGATTGTCCGTCGGCACCCGTCACCTCCATCCGTACCCGATCGCCAAACGCCATATAGGGCGTTTTCGCCTCTCCCTGATCGAGGGTCTCTATCCCGCGCCGCTCGGCGATGCAGGAGGAACCGATCTCGCGGTAATTGATGTTCGACACCGTTCCAGAACCAATCACCGTCCCTGCGACTAGCCTGCGCGAATAAGCGGCATGGGCGACCAACTGGTCAAAACCGAAGGCCATCGGATAGCCGCTGGCCGTACCGAAGCGCGTGCCGTTCCAATCCACCCGCAACGGCAGGTCCACCCGAGCATCTCGCCACTGCGCACCCAATTCATCCGGTGTCACCGCGACGGGCGCCATGGAACAGGGCGGCTTGGCCTGCACCCAGCCAAAGCCGGTCTTCATCTCGATGGGTGCGAGCTTGCGCAACGACCAGTCATTGATCTGCACGATCAGACGTATGTGACGGCGCGCGGTCGTGGCATCGGTGCCCATCGGCACGGTGTCGGTGATGATCCCGAACTCGCCTTCGAAATCGATCCCGTCCGCCTCGGAAGGCAGGGGCACGTCGGCGCCGGGGGCGAGAAAATGGTCCGACACGCCCTGATACATCAGGGGACGACCGGTCTTTTCCTTCTTGGCCATGCCAAAGACCGCGTCCATGAGGTCGCCATGGCTTTCAAAGGCAGATCCATCCAGCCACTGCCAGGCCCTCGGCAGGGGGGCGAGCGCCTTGGTCGGGTCAAAGACCGTACCTGCGCCAGCGTTCACCGCTTTCGACTGCGCTTCCAGGGCCGGGGCCAGCGTGTCCCAGTTTTCCAGCGCCGCTTGCAGCGTTTGCGCGGCGGCGGCAGGTTGGCAGCGACCCAGATCGCGGCTGACGATATGCAGTCGCCCGTCGCGGGTTCCATCGGGCAGGGTGGCAAGCTTCATGAAGTCCTCCTTCGGATCGGCCATGGCGAGACCGACGCATCGGGGATCGCGACCCTTATCCCCGCCCCCGCGCCGGATCTGGTGGCTGCATCTAACCGGCTGACCCTGCGGCAAACAACAACTGATGCCCCGCCCAGCTATCCGTTATTGCGCATCGAGCTATCGAGGAAACCAACTGGGCCGAGTGGTCGGTATCGGTCAGCGCAATGTTCCGGAGCTACCCTCTGCCCTTGGGGCGATTACAGCCTGATGCCGCCACGCCAGACTGCGGCAAGGGTCAGATCCTCGGTCAGGTGTACAATGTCGGCGATACGCCCCGGGATCAGGTGGCCATGGGCGTGGGCCACACCTGCGGCCTCGGCGGGCAGACGGGTGGCCATTGCCAGGGCGTCGGCCAGCGGCAGGCCCACCGGCCCCGCCATCACAGCCACCGCCTGCGAAAGGGTCAGATCGGCCCCGGCCAAGGTGCCGTCGGCCAGTGTCAGTCGCCCTGCGGCGCGCTGGATGCGCCGCCCGCCCAGATAGAAACCGTCCAGATCGCTACCCGCCACCGCCATCGCATCGCTAACCAGAAACACGCGCCCCCGGCGTTTGGCCGACAGCGCCAAGGCGATGCTGGCGGGATGGACATGCACGCCATCGGCGATCAGACCAGCATCGAGATCCAACCCCAGCGCCGCGCCGACCAACCCTGGTTCACGTCCCGTCAAGGGGCTCATCGCATTGAAAAGATGGGTGACCATCCGTGCACCCGCACGATGGGCCTCGACGGCATCGGCATGGGTGCAGTCGGCATGCCCCAGGCTGACGATCACCCCTGCGCGGGCGAGCGTGGCGATCTGGTCCGGCCGGACCGAGGCGGGCGCCAGCGTTACCACCAGCACCGGCAGGTGCCGTGCCGCCTCGCACAGCGCGGCGAGGTCGCCTTCTTCCATCGGGCGGATCAGTGCCGGATCATGCGCGCCCTTGCGCAGCGGGTCCAGATGCGGCCCTTCCAGATGCAGCCCCAGAAACCCGGGCACCTGCGCGCGCGCAGCTGCGATCCCGGCGGCGATCACCGCGCGGGTGGCGTCGGGCCGGTCGGTGATCAGCGTCGGCAGGATCGCGGTTGCGCCCAGCCGCGCATGCACCCCACACAGGGCGCGCAGGCTTTCAACTGTGGCCGTACCATCCACCATCACCCCGCCACCGCCATTCACCTGGAGGTCGACAAAGCCGGGTGCCAGAATCCCGCCCACCAGATCCACGCGTGCCCAACCCAAGGGATCAATTGGCGGATCCACGATGTACCCGTCAACCATCGCCAGAACCCCGGGGCGCAGGGCCTCGCCGTCGAACAGGGTCGCACCGGTGAAAAGTGTCGGCCTCATTGGGTCTCCGTGACCTTGCGCAAATGCTGCGGTGCGTCCGGATCGAGCCCACGGCGCCGCGCCAACCCCTCAGCGAGCGCATAGAAGGTGACCGCCAGCACGAGGGGATCGACCAACGGATGCAGCGGGGCAACCACGGGCAGATCCTCGCTGGTGACGAACACATCCGCCCCCTGCCCCCTCAGGCGCCGGGCTGTGGCCAATACCCCGTCGCGCGCGGCATCCTGAACCGTCAGCGCCAGCACTGGAAACGCGTCACGCGCCAGCGCCGAGGGCCCGTGCAGCACCTCCGCGGCGGAATGCGCTTCGGCGTGGAGGGCGCAGGTTTCCTTCAGCTTCAAGGCGGTCTCGGCAGCGATGGCAAATCCCGGGCCACGACCCAGAACATAGGCCGATTGCGCGCGCGCCAGCCGAGCAGCCAAGGGCGACCAGTCCAGCGACAGAGCGGCGCCAAAGGCGGCTGGCAGCGCCTGCACCGCCGCGCGTAAAGCACTGTCCTCTCGCCATTCGGCGATCAACGCCAGCGCCGCCAACACAGACGAGGCAAAACTTTTGGTCGCCGCGACACTGGTTTCGGGCCCGGCGAGCAGCGGCAGGCAATGGTCTGCAGCCATGGCCAGAGGGGACCCCGGCGCATTGGTGATCGCGATGCTCAAGGCACCCGAGGAGCGCGCGGACGCCAGCATCGCCACGATGTCAGGGCTCTGCCCCGATTGCGAAATGGCGATGCAGACTGCCCGATCCAGCCGCAGCGCCCGGCCATACACCGACGCGACCGAGGGCCCGACCGAGGCCACCGGCACGCCCGCCGCCAGTTCGGCGGCATACTTCAGATACGTGGCCGCATGATCGGAGGACCCTCGCGCCACGGTGACGATCAGGGACGGGTCCACCGCGCGGATCGCCGCCCCGATGCGCACCAGTGCCTCTGCATTGCCGACCAGGAATCGCGCGGCGGCGTCGGGAATCTCGGCGATCTCGCGGGCCATGTGGGTCATGCCGAGAGGTCCTTTCTCAGAAAGGTGCGGCAGCGCCCGAGCGGGAAGTCAGGCAGCGTGCCAAAGGGCTCGTAACCGGCGCGCTGATAGGCCCGCAGGGCAACCGGATTGAAGGTGTCGATCCATGCGCCATGGCAGCCCCGCGCCCGCGCCTCGTTTTCGGCCGCACACAGCAGGCGACCCGCGGCACCCTGCCCACGCTGGTCCTTGGCCAGCCAAAGCCATTGGATGTAGAGCCAGCCCCAGGCGGTATACCCGGCCAGCCCACCCACCATCGTCCCCGCGGCATCGCGCAGGAACACGGCCAACTCGCGCTTGCCTGCGGGTCCTACGTCAGCGGCGTTGTATTCCGCCAGTGCCGCACCAAGCTGGGCGAGGTCTGTGGAACGTGGCGCGTCGGTCACCTCGAGCCGGGTCATGCCCTTTCCCCCAGCGCCGCCGCCAGCACGCCATCATGACGTGCCAGCAGGGATTCCGCAGTGGCCCGGTCGAGCCCGCGTGCCACCATCACCACCGCCACGGTGATCCGCCCGTCGGCCAGGTCGAGGGCCTCCGCGGCCCGCGCAGCGGAAATCCCGGCCAGATCGGCAACCATCTCCTCGGCCCGGTGACGCAGCTTGACGTTGGTGGGGCGCATCTGAACCATCTTGCCGCGGTGCACATAACCCAGCCGCACCATGATCCCCGTAGAAAGCGCGTTGAGCGCGGCTTTCTGCGCCGTCCCCGCCTTCATCCGGGTCGATCCTGCAATAACCTCGGCCCCTGTGTCGATCAGGATCGGATGATCTGCCGCCAGAGCCATCGGGGCGCCCGGGCTGTTGTAAAGCGCAACCGTCAGCGCCCCCTTGGCGCGCGCATGGTGCAAGCCGACCAACGTGAAGGGCGTGCCGCCGCTGGCCGCAACACCGATCACCAGATCATTCGGCCCCACCCCCACCGCATCGAGCGCGGCAATTGCCTCGGGTCCTGCGTCTTCGGCGCCCTCGCGAGCCGAGATCAGCGCCCCCTCGCCGCCCGCGATCAACGGGATCGAGCGGTCGGCGGGCCAGGCGAAGGTGGGGCGCAATTCGACCAGGTCCTGCACTGCGATGCGCCCGGAGGTGCCCGCCCCCAGCACCACGATCCGCCCACCCGTGCGAAGACGATCGGCGCCGGCCTCGATGGCGCGGGTCAGGCCGGGCGCTGCCGCGCGGACCGCGCTGATCGCGGCCGACTGCCCTTCCAGAACAGCCTCGACGATGTCGGCGGTGGGCCAGGTTTCCAGCCCCTCGAAACGGGGCGCTGCGCGTTCGGTCGCCGGGCGCGGATAGCTGATCCGCCCGCCGGTCATCGGACGCGGCACGCCGGTGGTCGATGGAAAGCTGATCGGCAAGCCGCGCAGCACGCGGGCGGCGAGGAAGGCAAAGCACTCGGCCTCGATCGCGTCGCCTCGCCAGCCCATCGCCTCGGCGGGGAGGACCTGCACCCCGGCACGCGCTGCCAGTGCGGCCATTATCGCCGGATTGCGCCTACCGCCACCACAGACCACCAGCCTTTCCGGACGCATCGGCAGCAGGTCCAGCGCCTTGCCCACGGCGCCCGCGGTAAAGGCGGTCAGCGTCGCGGCGCCATCGGCCAGCGGCATCCCCTCGGCCATAGAGGCGGTAAAGGAAAAACGGTCGAGCGATTTGGGAAAGGGCCGGATCAGCCATGGATGCGACAGCAGCCGTGCCAAACGCCCCTCGTCTACCTGTCCGGACAACGCCAGCGCCCCATCGCGGTCCATCGGTCCATGCCCCGCCGCCCGGACGAAATCGTTGATCGGTGCATTGGCGGGGCCGGTATCAAAGGCGACCACCCCTTCCCCCGCGCGCGCAGTGACATTGGCGACGCCTCCAAGGTTCAGCACTGCGGTGTCCGGCCCTGCCCCGGCCATGTCCAGCAGCGCCTTGTGATAAATCGCGCTGAGCGGGGCGCCCTGACCGCCCGCCGCCACATCCTGAGTGCGAAAATCCCAGGCCACCGGCACGCCCAGCAGATTCGCCATCAAGGCCCCGTCACCCAACTGACGCGTGGCGCCGATGCGACCGGGCTCGGGGGCGCGGTGCAGCATGGTCTGGCCCTGGAAACCGACGATGCCGATACGGGCCAGCCCCGGCCCGGCGCTTTCGGCGAGGTCCCGAACTGCCGCCGCCTGCGCGCGAGTGACGGCCTCCGAGGCCTCGGCAAAGATCGCCGGTTCGGGCCCCTCGAAATTCCACGCCCGTGCTTCGGCCATGGCGCGCTCCAGAAGGTCCAACAGGCCCGGCGGATAGGGGCTAAGCCGCCAGGCGCCGAAATCGGTGATCTGCTCGCCATCAGTGCGCAGCATGGCCACGTCGATGTTCCCGTCGAGCACGGTGCCCGTCATCAGTCCAAACGCCCAGATCGGTTGCATCCCGCCCCCCTCAGCCATTCATCGCCTCGCCCACCGCACGCCTGAGCGCCACGATCCCGCTATCGAAATGCCGTGTCGGATGGATTCGGTTGGTCAGCAGCACCCAGGCATGACCGCGTGTGAAATCGATCCATAGCCCCGTGCCGGTGAACCCGGTATGACCTATCGTAGTGGCACTGGCGCGATCGCCGCCTGACCAGCCGGGATGCGCACGCTCCCAGCCATGGGTCCGGGTAGCGGACAGAGGCGCGCGCATCGCCTCGATCACCGGGCCGGTGGCGGTGAGCAGACCCTGCGCATGGCTCAGGATCGCTCCGGCTGTGCCGAACAACCCTGCGTGGCCAGCTCCATAAAGAGCGCTGCAGTTGTCGTCATGCACCTCGCCGCACAGGATGCGCCCACGCCAGGTGCAATCTTCTGTCGCGGCGCTGGCCTCGGGCGGGGCGGACCAGGCGAAACCTTCTCCGGGGTCAAGGGCACGCAGGGTCTGACGGTAATGGCGCTCCAGCGCGAGGCCCAGCAGGATGAAATTGATGTCGGAATAGACCGGCGGCCCGGCGCGCCATTCGCGTTGCAGCACGAAGGCGCGCAGCAACTGGGGATCGCGACCATAGGTATAGAGCGGTTCGACGGCGGGAAACGGGGTCTGGTGGGCCAGGCACTGGCGAAAGGTCCCCCGCCGCTCCCAGGCGTCGACGCTGTACTGGCGCAGGTCAGGCAACAGTCGGGTCAGAGGCGCGTCGAGGTCGATCACCCCCTCAGTCGCCAGCGCCAGAATGCGCGGCGTGGTGAAGAGGACCTTGGTCAGCGAGGCAAGGTCGAACCAGGTCTCCTCGGTCATCAGGCGGCAGTGCGGCACGCATTGCGCTTGCCCGGCGACGCGCAGCGCCCTATCGCCCCCGGCGGTAACCAGCCCCAGCACGGCACCGGGGATCCGCCCTGCGTCAATGGCGTCCCGGACCGGAGCGAATGCCGCGTCCAACCTTTGTGTCACGGATGCAGATGGCATGCGACCTCCGCTCCGTCGGGTTGGCGTGTCAGTGCGGGGCGGGTGACGCGACAGGCGGGCAGAGCCTGTGCACAGCGCGTGTGAAAGGCGCAACCAGGCGGGGGGGCGGACGGATCGGGCACCTCTCCTTGCAACCGGATGCGCCCTTCGCGCCGCTCGCCGGGGCGAGGCACGGCGGACAAGAGCGCCTGCGTATAGGGATGACGCGGCCCGGCGATGACCGATTCCGTGGGGCCAGATTCGACGATGCGACCCAGATACATCACCGCGATCCGGTCGCTGACATGGCGGATGACCGACAGGTCATGCGAGATGAACAGGATCGACAGACCCAACTGCCGCCTGAGCCCCGCGATCAGGTTCAGGATCTGGCTTTGCACCGAGACATCCAGTGCCGAAACCGCCTCGTCCGCGACGATAAGCCGGGGGTTCAGCACCAGCGCGCGGGCGATGGCGATGCGCTGGCGCTGCCCGCCTGAAAACTCGTGCGGATAGCGCCCGGCGGCGGTTTCGGGCAGGCCGACCAGTCGCAACACCTCGGCCACGCGCGCCATGCGCGCGACGCGATCACCCTGCCCCTGCACGATAAGGGGCTCGGCCAGGATATGACCCACACGGTGGCGCGGATTCAGCGCGCCGAACGGGTCCTGAAACACCACCTGGAGATTGCGCCGCACCGGGTTCATCGCCGCGCGGCTGAGACGAATCAGGTCCTGCCCGTCAAAGACCACCTCGCCCGCGTCGGCATCCGACAGGCGCAGGATTGCACGCCCCAGCGTGGATTTGCCGCAGCCGGATTCGCCCACCACGCCCAGCACCTCGCCTGCGCGGATTTCGAGGCTGACCTCCGACAGCGCCTGCACCCGGCGGCCTTGAGCGGCGGGATAGGTCTTTGTCAGATTGCGTACCGAAAGCAGGGTCATGCGGGATTCCAGCAGGCGGCGAGATGGAAGGGCGAAACCTGGGCCAAAGGCGGGAGGTCGCTGCGGCAGCGCCCGGTCGCGGCAGCGCAGCGCGGGTGAAAGGCACAGCCGACGGGGCGTTGGCCGGGCGGCGGTACGCTGCCCGGGATCGCGGGCAGGTCGGTACCGGGCGGGTTGGCGGCGGGAATCGTGCGCAACAGTGCCTCGGTATAGCGGTGGCGAGGGCGGGCAAACAGGTCCGCAGCCGGAGCGGTTTCCACCACGCGCCCGCCATACATCACCGCGACCCGGTCGCAATACTGGCTGACGACGCCCAGATCGTGGGTGATGAGCAGCACCGCCATTCCGCTTTCGCGCCGAAGATCGTCGATCAGGTCCAGGATCTGTGCCTGTACTGTTACGTCGAGCGCGGTTGTCGGTTCGTCCGCCACGAGAAGCCGCGGTGAAGCCGCCAGAGCCATGGCGATCATCACCCGCTGTCGCTGCCCGCCCGACATCTGATGCGGATAGCGATCCAGAGCCGCCGTTGGTGCCGGAATGCCGACACGGGCCAAAAGGTCAGCCGCACGCGACCGCGCCGCCTTTCGTGTCACCGGCGAATGAAGGCGAACCGCCTCGGCGATCTGGTCTCCGACGCTGAAAACCGGGTTCAGAGAGGTCATCGGCTCCTGAAAGATCATCGCCATATCATGGCCACGCAACTTTTGCAGCGCGGGCTCCCCCAGAGGTACCAGGTCACGGCCATCAAGGCGGATGGTGCCTTGCGCGATGCGCATCGGCGGCTCGGCCAATAGGCGCATGATGGCCAGTGCGGTGACCGACTTGCCGCAGCCTGATTCACCAACCAGTCCCAGCATTTCGCCCGCGTTCAGGCTCAGTGCGACCTGATCGACGATGGCACGTCCGCCCACCTCGACCCGCAAGTCTTGGACGTCCAGAACGGTTTCTGCGTGACGGTCGATCACCCCGGGCCCCCTCGGCGTATGCGAGAACGATAATACCAAAGGATTGACTCTGTCCAGACTGGTATTAAAGTGGATTCATAAATCGGCCCCGGATTTCGGTCGCGCCACCGGAATGCGGGCAGAACACGGCGCAACAAGGGGGAAGACCATGAACCAGTTCACGCGCCGCGGGGCGCTTGTCGCGGCCTTGCTGGCGGGCACCGCGCTGCCCGCGCTGGCCCAGGGCCAGTTGGAAGTCGCCATCGATTCCGCACCGGCAGGGCTCGATCCGCACCTGATCACCGCGTTCAATTCGGTCCTGATCGTGCAGGCAAACGTTTATCAGGGCCTGACCGAGCTCGACGCCTCGCTGTCGGTGGTGCCCGGACTGGCCACTGGCTGGACGGTGTCAGACGACGGGCTAACCTACCGTTTCACGTTGCGCGACGGCGTGACCTTCCATGACGGCAGCACGTTTGATGCCGAAGACGTCGCGGCCTCGATCCGCCGCGTGCTCTCGCCCGAGATCGCATCGCCCCTGGCCAGCCGGATCAACCCGATCACCACGGTCACCGTGGTCGACCCGCTGACGGTCGAATTCACCCTGTCAGCCCCCTTCGCGCCGCTCCTGTCCTCGCTGACCACCATCGCCATGGTTCCGGCCGAGGTCGAAACCGACAAGGACGCGCTGCAACAGGCGCCGATCGGCACCGGCCCCTTCCGCTTTGCTGAATGGCAGCCGAATGCCTTCATCCGGCTTGAGCGCAACGACGCCTATTATACCGAGGGGCAGCCCGCGCTGGACGCGGTGCGGTTCCAGTTTGTGCCCGAGGCAGCGACGCGGCAGGTGGGCCTGATCAGCGGCGATTATCATATGTTGCCCGGCGTCGATCCCGCCACCGCGCTGCAACTGGGCGCGCAGCCGGGCGTCACGTTGCATCAGACCCGCGACCTCAGCTATTCGCTGGTCGGCATGAACACCACCCGCGGCCCCTTGGGCGATGCGCGCGTGCGCCGGGCGGTGAACCTGCTTCTGGACCGGCAGGAAATCATCGACGGCGCGCTCTTTGGCGCCGGCGTGCCGGGCGGCCCGTTGTCGCCCGCGCTGACCGAGTGGGCGACGGATACATCGGCTTTTGACTGCTACACCCCGAACGTAGAGGCTGCGCGCGCGCTTCTGGCCGAAGCCGGGGTGACTGGCCCCATCCCGATCGTCATGAAGGTCCTGCCGCGTCAGGATACCCGCGACATCGCACAGGTCGTGCAACAACAATTGGCGGCGGGCGGCTTTGTGGTTGAACTGATCACGCCCGAGATCGGCCAGTTCGTGCAGGATTGGCGCAATTCCGACTTTGACATGTTCGTGTCGGTCAATGGCGGCAATCCGGACCCGGACCAGTATTTCTACCGCACCTTCTATGCGGGCGGGTCGACCAATGTGTTCCAGTATGTCAACGCCGATCTGAACGCCCTGCTGGATCAGGGTCGCAACCAGACCGACATGGCGGCACGGCAGGCGACCTACGCTGAAGCGCAGGCAATGCTGGCCTGCGAAGGACCAGTTGCGCATCTGGCCTACGGCACCCTGACCACGGCAACCTCGGCGGCGGTGAATGGCTTTGTCATCCACCCGATGAACCGGCTGACCAGCCTCGCTACCGTGACGCTGGCGCAATAAGCGGACACGCGCCTCGCCGGACTCATCGGCGGGGCGCCCTTTCGACAGGCAGCGCCCCTTGTCCCGCCATTTCCTTCTTATCCGGCTGGCCGATCTTCTCGTCGTTCTGTTCGGCGTGTCGGTCTTGGTATTCCTGATGATCCGCTTCATCCCCGGCGATGCGGTAGCGATCATGCTGGGCGCCAATACCGAGATCACACCCGAGCGCATCGCCGAGTTGGAGTCACGGCTGGGGCTGGACCTTCCCGTGCTGGAACAATATGCGCGCTGGCTGGTCGGGGTGTTTCGGGGCGATCTGGGCACCTCGATCTGGACCGGGCGGCCCGTGACGCAGGAAATCGCCGCCAGCCTGTGGCCAACGCTGCAACTCACACTGATGTCGGTTATCGTAGGCGCGGGGCTCAGTGTGCCCCTCGGTGCCTTTATGGCACAGTCACGCGGCAAGGGGACCGAGGTGGCGGTGCGGATCGGCGCCATTGCCGGACTGACGATTCCCAGCTTCTGGCTGGGCATCGTGTCGATCCTGCTGGTGGCAAAGTACCTGCCCGGCGTGTCGATGCTGGGCTATGTGCCGTTCAGTCAGGATCCGCTGGGCAACCTTCAACGCATGATCCTGCCCGTGTTCGCGCTGTCACTGCCTATGCTGGCCAATCTTTCAAGGCTGGTGCGCAGCGCCATGCTGGATGCGCTGTCGCAGGATTACATCCGCACGGCCCGCGCCAAGGGCGCCGGACGGCGGCGCATCGTCTATCGCCATGCGCTGCGAAACGCGCTGATCCCCTTTGTCACCTCGGTGGGCGTTTCGGTCGGCTATCTTTTGGGCGGTGCCATCGTGGTCGAACAGGTCTTTGCCATCCCGGGGCTGGGGCGCCTGATCCTGGGCGCGATCTCGGAACGCAACTACCCGCTGATCCAGGCCTCGATCCTGGTGGTCACGGCAACCTTCGTCATCGTCAACTTTCTGGTCGATCTGCTTTATGCTTGGATCGACCCCCGGATTTCACAGCAATGACCCTGAAAGCCACACTGCGCCAGAACCGCCTGCTGGCCTTCGCCACCGCCCTTGTCGTGGTGCAAGTCGGGCTGGCGCTGCTGGTGCCGGTGCTGGGGTTCAAGGACCCCTACCTGCAGGTCATGGCGCAACGCATCCGCCCACCGGGAGCGGCGCATCTCCTGGGCACCGACCAGTTGGGGCGCGACGTGCTGGCACGCATCGTCTATGGCTATCGCACCAGCCTGTTGACCTGCGGGGCCGCCGTGGCGCTGGCACTGGTGATGGGCGGCAGTATCGGACTGATCGCGGCCTATTACCGCGGCTGGGCGGACCGTTTGTTGATGCGGGCCATGGATGTGCTGTTCGCCTTTCCGATCCTGCTGTTGGCCATCGGCATCATCGCGGTGCTGGGTCCCAGCAGTCTCAGCGCCGCCTATGCCATTGCCGTGGTCTATACGCCGATCTTTGCCCGGCTGCTGCGTGGTCCGGCGCTGGTCATCTGCGAAAGCGAATATGTGCAGGGTGCGCGCGCCATCGGCGCCTCGGACGCCCGCATCCTCTTCAGCCATGTGCTGCCCAACCTGATTTCGGTGATCCTGGTACAGGCCTCGATCCTGCTTTCAGCCGCGATTCTGGTCGAGGCCTCGCTGTCCTTTCTGGGGCTGGGGGCGCGACCTCCGGTTCCTTCGCTGGGACTGATGCTGTCCGAGGGGCGCAATTTTCTGCTTCTGTCGCCCTGGCCTGCGGTCTTTGCCGGGCTGGCGATCCTGTTCCTGTCCTTTGGCTTCAATCTGCTGGGCGACGCGCTGCGCGACACGCTGGACCCGCGCCTGCGGCAGGGGAGCTAGGCGATGAGCGAGCCCGCGCTGGACCACCCTCAGACGGCGCTGATGCTTATCCTTGGCGCCTTTGCAAGGGCGGGGGGCGGCGACGGAGGGGCGCGCGATGGGCCAGTCTATCTGCGGCTGGCCTCGACCCTGCGCGGACTGGTGGAACTGGGCCAGTTGCGCGGCGGCGATGCCCTGCCCTCGGAACGCGATCTCGCCGAGGCCAGCGGCCTGTCGCGTGTCACCGTGCGCAAGGCGCTGGATGTGCTGGTCGACGAAGGGCTGGTGCAGCGCCGCCAGGGAGCGGGCAGTTTCGTCACCCGCCAGATAGAACAGCCGCTGTC
The DNA here is from genome assembly GCA_937927885.1 of uncultured Paracoccaceae bacterium. GTDB lineage: Bacteria > Pseudomonadota > Alphaproteobacteria > Rhodobacterales > Rhodobacteraceae > Pararhodobacter. The sequence goes on from CALEZJ010000433.1 coordinate 14,644, forward strand.
GCTCCTGATCGGCTTTACCGACGACATGCGCAGGCGCGGAGCCGGCGCATCGTCGCTGACCATCCTCAAGG